>DATEYD010000041.1:0-58953 GCA_035583445.1 Minisyncoccota bacterium | reverse complement strand
TCTTTTAGCATCGTCTCAGCTTCTCCAATAAGCTTTTTACCCTCTTCAAGCTTGACGCGTGCTGCTGTTACGTCCTTCCCTGCAGCTGCTTGCTTATCGATGCGTTGCGCCATCTTCTCGGCTATCCTCTTCTCGTTTTTCACAAGCATTCCAAGGCGCTTTGCCATCTTGTTCCAATAGTTCCTGATGGTTTCCCTGTGCTTTTCGGTAAGCTGGTTCTTGGTTCTCTGGTTTTGTCCAGCCTCCCCCTTAACACCCTTTTGAACGGGCGAGGGTTTTGGACTGACAACCCCCACGTTCCGTGCGAATGCCGGAGCTCCGGTCGTGAATACCAGACCGATCAATACCGCTACGACTACAAGAATCTTCTTCATATAAAATATAGTTAGCAACTACCGCCCTACGGGGCGCATCTAGAGAGTAAGACGACCGACGAATACTATTCTTACACCTCACGCCAAAACTGGCAATTTCCGCCATTTTCCGGTATTATCGTATCGAGCAAAGGGCCCATAGCTCAGCTGGTAGAGCGCCGCATTCGCATTGCGGAGGTCAGGAGTTCGAATCTCCTTGGGTCCACTAAATCCACTTTAAACTATTCGTATCTACGTACATCTACGATGACTAACCAACATATAATTGACGAATTTCTTGATTTAGTTGATGGTGACGATAATGTCGTTGGTAAAAAGAAACGTTCCGAAGTTTATTCTGAGCATCTTTCTAATTTTCGTGTAATCAATGCTTTCCTTATCAATTCAGATAAAAAACTTTGGATTCCCCGCCGAACGGCAACAAAACGAGTTTTTCCACTATGTTTGGATATGAGCCTTGGCGGGCACGTAGAAAGCGGCGAAACTTATGAAGATGCTTTTAAGCGAGAGTTAACGGAAGAATTAAATTTAGATGTGGAAAAAATAGATTTTCGTGAATTAGGGAAACTGACACCGCAGAAAAACGGTGTATCAGCTTTTATGAAAGTCTACGAAATAAAATCAGACAAAACCCCCGATTTTAATAAAGGCGACTTTATGGAATACTTCTGGCTTTCCCCGCAGGAACTCTTCCAAAAGCTACATAATGGCGATAAAAGCAAGGACGACCTTCCGAAATTGGTTAGAATTTTCTACACATAGACCAACCCGAGTTCTTGCCAAGATAACAACTCTTTAATTGTCTGGTTCCAACTGGCGCGGACGAGGCCCACCAAATCCACGATAAACTACTTGTATCTACGTATATCTATGAAACTCTTTATAACAGCCAGTTTCAAAAACGGAGAAAATAAAAAAGAGATAGAACGTCTTTGCGGACTCGTTAAAGAGGCTGGTTTTGAAGATTTTTGTTTTATTCGCGACGTTGAAAATTACAAACAAATGTTTGACGACCCGCAAGAGTTAATGCAACGAGCTAAAGATGAAATCAGCAAATCAGATGCACTGTTGATTGATATGACCGATAAGCCGACAGGACGAGCAATAGAGGCTGGCATCGCTTTCGCATTAAATAAAAAAGTAATTGTTACAGCGAAAAAAGGAACACAAATAAAAGATACAACCAAAGGGATTGCTAATTTAGTGATAGAATATGATGTAATTGACGATATAGCTACGCCATTGCAGGAGTGGCTATCCAGGAGATAAGAACTTCCATAACCTGGTTCCAACTAACACAGACGAGGTCCACCACGATACCGTGGAACACATCCTTGCCGACCTCAACACAAAGCAGGTCGAGGCCGTTACGGCAACGGAAGGACCGGTCTTGGTCATTTCCGGTCCCGGGTCAGGCAAGACACGCGCGCTGACGCACCGGGTCGCGCACCTCATCGCATCCGGCATACCCGCCGAACACATTCTTGCGGTCACGTTCACCAACAAGGCAGCGGGAGAGATCAAAGAACGCGTCGCCGCGCTCCTCGGCCGTCAGTGGAAGGCGGGACACCAACCGGTCATTGGCACGTTCCATGCGATTGGGTTGCGCATCCTGCGCCGAGAGGCAGTGCATGCGAACCGTGCGTCGTCGTTCACCATCCTCGATGCCGCGGACCAGCAGAGTTTGATGAAGCGGGTCGTCGCAGACCTCGGGTACGATCCGAAGCAGAACAATCCGGCCGCGTTGTTGGCGCAGGTGCAGGAATTGAAGACCGCACTCGTCGCCCCACACGAGTACACCCCGAAGGGCTGGAAGGAGAAGGTCCTCGCGCGCGCATACGATGCGTACCAATCCCGCCTGGCGGCAATGAACGCGGTCGATTTCGGCGATCTGATCATGCTGCCGGTCCGGATCTTCCGCGAACATCCCGACGTCCTTGCTCGCTACCAGGACCGCTGGCACTACTTGCTTGTGGACGAATACCAGGACACGAGTCATGACCAGTACACTTTCATCACGCTCCTGGCTTCTCGGAACCGGAATCTGTTCTGTATCGGCGACGACGCCCAATCTATTTACCGATTCCGCCAGGCGGACATCCGCAACATCCTGAACTTCCGCAAGGACTATCCGGAAGCGAAGATCGTCCTCCTCGAGCAGAACTATCGTTCGACGAAGAACATCCTCGCGGCAGCGCAGGCGATCATCTCGAACAACACTGCCCAGATCCCCAAGGAGCTCTGGACCGACAACGGGGCAGGGGAACCGCTCACTGCCGTCGAGTGCATCAGCGAGCGTCACGAGGCGCAGTACGTCGTCGGCCTCCTAGGAGGGCTCGCCCCGCACCATACGCTTTCGGACTGCGCCGTCCTGTACCGAACTCATGCCCAATCCCGCGCGTTGGAAGAGCAGCTCGTGCGCAGCGGCATTCCGTACCGCATTGTCGGGGGCATCCGGTTCTACGAGCGCCGGGAGATCAAGGATGTCCTCGCCTACCTCCGGCTGGTCGCCAACCCTGCCGATTCGGTATCCCTGGAGCGCATCGCGAACGTGCCCGCTCGCGGTATCGGTCCCGCAACCCTCGAACCGATCCTCGCGACCGCTGGAACCGACCTGGTTGCCAGCATCAAGACCATCGCCGCCGAACATGTGCCCACCTCACGTGCCGGCAGAGCGCTCACCCAATTCCACGCGCTGCTTATCCGACTTCAGAAGACCGCACAGACGAAAACCGTGCGCGCATTGATTAGCGACATCATCAAGCGCACCGATTACGAGCGGCATCTGCATTCGTCGAAGGCGGAGGTGGGGGAAACAGCGGATGAGCGTATGGAGAACGTCCGCGAGTTACTGACGGTCGCCGCGAAATATGACGAGGAGGGCCCCCGGGGCCTCGCGCGCTTCCTCGAGGAGGTCGCGCTCCTGCAGGACACGGACCGACTTGTCGAAGGGGAGGCAGCGGTGACCCTCATGACCATGCACGCGGCCAAGGGGCTGGAGTTCCCGATCGTCGTGATCGTCGGCATGGAGGAGGGGTTGTTCCCGCACAGCCGGGCGGTATGGGATCCGCACGAGATGGAAGAGGAGCGCCGCCTCTGCTATGTGGCCATCACCCGTGCGAAAGAGCGTCTGTACGTGACGCTCGCGCGGTCGCGCATCATCTTCGGCACGCGTCAGACGAACATCCCGTCGCGATTCCTCGACGAAATGCCCGCGCACCTCGTGGCATGGCAACGTCTCAGGCTCCAGGAGTACGATGAGGATGTCGACTACGATGTCTAGACTCCCATCCGCAACGAAACGGCTCGGCCAGAACTGGCTCGTCAACCAGGGCATCTTGGATCGCATCGCCGACGAGCTTGCGCTGGACGCCGAAGACGTCGTCGTCGAGGTCGGGCCGGGGACCGGCGCGCTCACCGAACGGCTCGCGAAGAGCGGCGCGCGGGTCATCGCGGTCGAGAAGGACCATCGCCTCCTCGAATCGCTTCGGTCACTGCTCGCGCCATACTCGAACGCCTCGGTGATCGAGGGCGATATTCTGAAGTTCGATCCGTCAGTCCTCGTACAAGGATCCTGGAAGTTGGTCGGTAACATTCCGTACTACCTAACCTCTCATTTCATCAAGGTCGCACTCGAGGATTGGCAGCCCGCGTTGACCGTGGTCATGGTCCAGGAGGAGGTCGCCCGCCGCCTGATGGCCCAGGCGCCCCAGATGAACCTCCTGGCGCTCGGGGTGCAGTTGTACGCCCGGCCATCGATGGTCATGCGGGTCTCGCGGGGAAGTTTCCGTCCCATTCCTGAGGTGGACTCGGCGGTCGTACGTCTTGAACGTCGGACAGATGGCCCAAGCGGGGACCGGAAACAGGCGCTCGCCATGGCTCGAGCGGCTTTTGGACACAGGCGGAAGCAGTTGACATCGACGATCCCCGTCGAAACCCTCTCCGCAGCAGGGATTCCACCCGCTGCCAGACCACAGGAACTGAGCCCCGAAGACTGGCTCCGGCTATCCACTATCGGCTAGCAGCGCGGATCGGTAAGCGTGCTAAACTCTAGAAAAGATGAGCACGCGAATTAAGGTCTTGCTCGCCGTTTTGTGTGTGGGCGCGTTGGCGTCGATTTGGCGTTTCGGCGGATTATTCACGGATCGGGACTCCCAGGCGAACATTTCCGGCATTTCAGATCTCATCGCCGACTTCGAAAAGGATCAGGACGGCGATGGGCTTCCGGACTCCGAAGAGACGTATTGGCAGACCAACTACAAGAACCCCGACACCGACGGGGACGGATATTTGGATGGGGAAGAGGTGCTTTCTGGGCACGATCCGACCGTGCCGGGACCGAACGACCTGCTGACCTCGAATCGGAATCTCACTGAACTCACCGCACTTCTATTAGCTGGCAGCTTGTCGTCCGGGGAGTTGGATCCCGAAAGTCCGTTGTATGCGCAGACGCTTGAGGACCTGGTCAACGACATACTCTCGGGGCAGGGGGAGGGGGTTATAGCGACCGATGAGGCGCTTCTTGGCCAGAGCGGGCGAGACGCAACGCTGACCTACGCCACGCAGACCGTTCGCGCACTCAAAGATGCGTTCGCCTCGGCGTCGATAGGGTTCGTCTCGGTCATCCAGACGATTCGTGACGTCCCCATGTCCGATATCGCATCGCTCCCGGAGACCGACGCCCAACGTTTCGCGCGGTATACAGCCGCCATCGATACTGAAATCGGGAACCTTGAGTCGGCGGTTGCACGCATCAAGAAGATCCGTGTCCCCATCGCGCTGACGGGAACGCATCGTGAGATCTTCTTATACTTCCGTTCCCTGCAGCGACAGTATCAGTATGCCCGCGATATCGACGGTGATCCTGTCCGCGGCCTGGTGGCTTTACAGGTTCTTTCATCGCTTGCCGGCGATACGCAGATTCGACTGCTCGCGAGCGTAACCGAGGGTATTAACGCGGCATATACCCAATGAGGAGAGTATTTACTATTGTCGTCGCTATCGGAATCCTGGCGTTGATGCTTGGCCAGGGACTCAGTGAGGCTCAGCGCGCACGCGCACAATACGATACGGCCCAGCAGATATTGCTCGGCCAGTCCGGAGTGATCAATCCTGACCAACCCGTCGAGTCGTTACTGAGCGTCTCATACATCCTCCAGCAGTATGGCCTCGACAAAGACTACGAGAAGGAATTTTGTATCGCGCAGGACTTCCTCCAGCTCATCCAAGGCGGACTTGATGCCGCTGCCGCTCGATTAGAGGACTCGATCACCAATGCGTTGAATAACATGGTGAGCGATATCCTAACGAAATATACATATTGCAAGCTCGCAGGCGTCCAACAGATATGTGTCCTCGGCAACTGCTTTGACAACCCGCTTCCTGAGTGCAATATCCCCGTTGAGGCGAACTTCAGCGAAATTGCAAAAGAGTCTCTCAAGCAATCCGCGAAGCAGTCTTATATTGCCCAGTGCGTCGTGGACTCCTCACTGAAGGACCTGACTGACCGCATCGACAAGATGATCCAACAGATGGGCCCCGACGGGGGACCGGCGGTTGCGACCGACTGGTTGGATACGCTGAACAAGGCACCCTACCGCATGGCGCAACGCCGGCTTTGGACCATGCTCGTATACACTCCGATCTGCCCGTATTTCAAAGATGCAGTACTTGATTACTATGACGTACCCGAGAATTATCGGACCGATCCACCCGATATTGACCCGAATGAGCTCTCGGTCGACGGGGATACGCCGTTCGAGCTTCGCGCTGCATGCACGCTACCGGAAGACTTCAATCCCGCAGCCATCGCTACCGCTGACTCGTTCATCGCGAATGGCGGATTCGACCTCCTCGGACTCGTCAGTGAACAGCAGAATTATCCGGCCGGTTTCATCTCTCTTGCCGACGCGGAATTCGAAAAGCAGGTGGCGGCTCTTTCTGAGGTACGGCAATACCAGTTGGTTGCAGGCGGCGGTTTCCTCGGCGCATACCAATCGTGCGTCACTGGCCCGAACGGGGACAAAGATTGTGTCGCTGACGGTTCACTCGTCCAGGCACCGGGCGCCCTCCAGAATATTTATACGGATTCCATCAAGACTCAGACGGATTCATTGGTTCAACAAGCGAACGCAGGCAAGCAGATCATGGACGACATCGGGGCGCGCATCGCGGTACGGATGCTGAGTTTCGCATCTCAACCGATCCCGCTCCGTTTTAGCCTCAGTCCGTGGGATGACGATCGGGTGACTCAGACCCCAACCCCGATACCAACCCCCGCACCCGTACCCGGATCAGGGGATATTGATGACCCGGCATGTACTGGTGGCAACCCAGAATGCATCTGCATCACGAACGACGCGTCGTTCAAAGGTGCGATCCTCCCCATTGTTGCGACTGCCATCGCGAATACGATCGCACAGCACCCCGAATTCTTCTCGCCAGCAGGGAGCAACCAAATCGCCGCGGGCGTAAGCTATCGGACCGTTCTCGATACCCTGTGCTCATCAGGAAGCAACTGCAAGACGAGCCCGTTCTACGACGACCGTATTGTGATCCTCGGATCGACCACCATCTCGGTGGATGTAATCACTCCTGCCGGGGCACTCCGTACGGATGGCGGCGGACTCATCGCCGCGTGCCCCGCAGGAATCCAGGATTGATATGGACCTCCGGCGTTTCATCATCCCGTCGGCCCTGGTCATCGTTCTGACCGTCGCCCTCATTCCAATCCCTGCTCACGCGGGACTGTTGAGTATGATGCAAGAGACGAGTAAAACGCTCGGCAGCGTCTTCATGGACATTGGCGCCGCGATATTCGATGCGTTCTCGAACCTCCTTATCAGTCTTCTTAAATTCTTTGGGACAAATCTGCAAAGTGTAATTTCATGGAACATTACGTATGGCGGGGCCACAGTATACAAAATGTGGGATTGGATCCGTGATTTGTGTTCGATGTTCTTCGTAGTCGTTCTCATCATTATCTCGTTCGGCACGATCTTCAACACATTGAAGCCCAATGCATTCCACGCGCGTCAATCGATTGCGATGTTCATCGCTGCTGCGATCCTGATTAACCTGAGCCTTGCAGTCGGCCAGACAATCGTGTGGACCGGAAATCGCGCCACGCAACTCGTCCTTGGGTTTATGCCGCAAGATGTGGGCGCACAAATAGCAACCCAATTGCAGGTCATTGGGGTTGCCGCCGGGACTTCGGGTAAGGTTCCGAGTCTTGCGGCACCAAGTGGTTCGATCCCGCTGGATAAATTGCCCCCAGGACAACGCTTGGCTGTCGTGGCCTGGCAGACAAAGGCAGCCGAGGATAGCGCTGAAGGCGCAGGATCGCGTGGTGCCTTGACTGTTCTTCAGTCCTGCCTACAGGCGAACCAGCTACCCATCGATTGCTACACAAAGGCACTGAAAGCACAAGGCGCTGCCGCCACAAAATACTTGGATGAGCACCAGTCGTTACTCAAGAACATCGGCAATAGAATCGCTGAGACGGTGTGGCGCGCCCAGGCGAGCGATGAAGCGCTTGCTGCGTTTGATGCGGTGTATGGCTCCTCCGGCCTCAGTACGTCGCTCTCCCAGTTCTCGCACGTACTCGTTCGCTTCTTCCTGCTTCTCGTCATGTCACTCTCCTTCATCGCTATCGTACTGTTCATGGTCGTCCGTATCCCGATCGTGTGGTTTTTGCTTGCGGTCTCGCCGGCCGCATTCTTCGCGCTCGCCGTACCGCCCGCCAAGCCGCAGTTCATGCGATGGTTCGGTAACCTTGTTGGCATTTGTGCGTTCGGCCCCTTGTACCTCATGGTCATCTATCTGGGGCTCTTCGTTCTGAGCACGCAGGGCACATTGATCTCGGCTGGGGCCGATATCAATGATCTTCCGCTCATCTCTTCGTTGTTCGGCACCGCATTCTTCACGATCATCGCTGCGTTCATCTTCATCGGGGGCGCCGGAATGGTCACGAAGTTCGCATTCCGCTTGAGCCCCTTGGCCGGATCGGTGTTCGGCACCATCGGGGGCGCGCTGGGCGTCAGCGAGAAGACCGGCTTCGGCGTCCGTACCGTCGGTCGCGGCCTCGGCGCCATCACCGGCGCGACCACGGCCACCCGGGGATTGCGAGAGGGCGCAAAAGAACGGTACGAGCGCGTCGTACAGAAGCCGCTCGCTGCGCGCCAGGAGCGGCTTGAGGCAGGCGTCCGGACGATGGTCGCTGGGGGCGAAGCTCGCCAGAAATACCTGCAATCACGTATTGATGACCGCACCAAACGCTTGGACCAGCAGCTTCAAAAGCAACTCGACCGTGCGAGGATCCGCATTGAACAAGCAACGGCAGCGGAGGCCCGTGCCAGCGACGCAATGAGTGCGGGAAGAGCCTCCGTCATCGAACTCCACGACGCGCAGATAGCTCGTGCGAAGGCAGAACAAGCGTTGACCGACCTGCAGACGAAGCAGGCAAACGAGCTGCACAAACTCGTAACAGGAACAGGCAAACTACCGGTCACGAATGAGACCGCGATCGCGGCTGGGAATATTCTGCTCAAGACACAGAAGATCACGAGCAGCGAACTGATGGACCTCCAGGAACGCTACGCGAAAGTGTCCGCGGCGGCACTGCAGGGCTTCATCAAGCAACGGGATGAGCAACTACAGAAAGACGCCGGCACACGGAAGTACGACGGCGTTGACGATCTCAAGTCATTCCTCCGTCTGATCACCGACAAGAAGCAGGCCGGCAAATTCGTCGACAGTGCCAAGACCGGCAAGAACAAGGTGCCGGCCATCATCGTGGGCGCTGATCTGAAGTTAATCATGGGGGCGGACGGCAAGACACCGCTGACCGTGGATGAGGCGATCTCGCGGGAAGCGCGGACGTTCAATGCTACGGACATTCTCAAAGCCGAGGATCATTACCAGCAAACCATGGGCATCCAATGGCGGCAGCAGCAGGGACTTGAGGAGCTCAACAACAGGTACACGCGGCTCTTGTACAATGTCTCGAGCTTCGCGGAAATGCGGGCGAACGCATCAGCCCAGCAACTGGCCCGCATCACGCAGGCTGAATCCCAAATCCAGACCCTCGTGGCGCAACTGTCAGCGCAGAAGGCGCAATTGGAGAGTCAGCGACGATCAACACTGCAGGCGAACCCGACGGCGAATGTCCGGGGCATCCAGCAGCAGATCGAGCTCGTGGACCAGGAGCTGCGCGCGATCACCGAAAAACCAACGTTCCAATCGTCCGGGCAGCCCCCGAGTCCGCAACCAGCGGCGGCGGCGCCAGCAGCACCACCCACCCCTTAGACCATGGAAAGCATCCAGCAATACCTCCAATACAGCCCGCTCGAGAACGCGATCATCGGCCGTGATGAGGCCGGGCAGATGGACATCTACAATCGCTTCGTCGCGCTCCCGGATGAGTTCCGAAAATTCCTAGTCGCACCCGAAACCGCCCAGTTCATCGCCGACCTGGAGCAGAGTGGACTCTTCCCGGAGAATTATCGAACCGCAGTCGCCAAGACAGTCATGCTGACCGCGCTTGGTGAGGTGAAGCCGGAATCGCTCGACGAGCTCTTCCAGCGTATCGGCCTTTCCCAGGAACAGGCTCCGAGCCTCGCGGGGAGCATCCGCCAGCTTGTTGTGCCATACCTGTCAATCACCCCTGAGGAGGTTCCCGACATCGTCCTCGACCCCGAAGCGGGGGAGACTACCGAGCTTCGCGAGATCCCGCCCTTGATGACGACCGCTGCCCCGGAATCCTCAGCGACACCACCGCAGTCCGAATCGACGACCGACGTCCCGCCAGTGCCAAATCAGCCGTCTCGTAATATCATTGATCTACGCAAGACGTCATGAGATTCCAGGTTCCTCAATTCATCGAGACGGAAACGAAGGTCGTTGGGCCGTTCACGCTCAAGCAGTTCCTCTTCGTCGCAGGTGGCATTAGCATGGTTGTTGTCGAGTATATGCTCTTGCCCGGATTGTTCTTCGTCGTTCTGGCGCTCCTGACGGCAGGATTCTTCGCGGCTCTCGCGTTCCTGAAGGTCAATGACCAGCCATTCCTGAACTATTTCGCATACTTCCTCGCGTACATCTTCGGCGCCAAGCGGTACCAGTTCACCCCGAAGCAGACGGTCCCTGAGCAATTCCCGAAGCCCTAACCATGCCACCCCCCTCAACAACCGAGCTTGTCCCCGTCGCAGACATCGGGAGCGGCGTCATCACCCTGAAGGACAGCACCTTGCGCGCCATTGTCCGCATCAGCGCCATCAACTTCGAGCTGCGTTCGACCGACGAACAGAACGCGATCATCCAGCAGTTCCAGGGATTCCTGAATTCGTTAGATTTCCCGTTCCAGATCGTCATACAGTCCCGCCGATTCGACGTATCGACATACATCGCATTGGCCCGAAGCGCCGCAGAGAAGCAAACGAACGAACTCCTGAAGGTCCAGGCCGGTGAATACGCGCGCTTCGTCGGCGAGCTTTCCGAGCTTGCGAACATCATGTCCAAACAGTTCTATGTGGTGCTGCCGTTCACCGTTCAATTACCCACGGGAAAAAAGGGTGGGGGATTCTTCCAGTCGTTCTTGGGCAAGAAGAAGGCTGTCACCACCTCGACGCTCTCTCCCGAACAGCTTGCGGTCGCAAAGACGCAGATGATGCAACGCGCCGATCTGATCATCGGCGGGCTGTCGGGTATGGGATTGACCGGCAGCGTGCTGAACGATGCCGAGATCTCGAAGCTCCTGCGCGACCTCTACAACCCCAACCTGCCCGAACCTGCAAAGACCCCCGCATCATGACGACCGACGAACTCACGCAACTCATTGCCCCCGGCGCACTGGCGGTAACGCCCAGCTACATTCAGATCGGGGACAAGTACGCGCGAACGCTGTTCGTCGGGTCATATCCGCGCTACCTGAACACCAGTTGGCTCTCTCCGATCATCAACCTTGACCGGGTTCTCGATATCGCCTTGTTCATCCAATCCCAGCCTACCGGCGACGTCCTCAAGCAGCTCCGCGACCAGCTCGCCCGTCTCCAAGCGCAGATCATGGAGGAGCAATCGGCCGGCAAGGTGCGCAACCCGCAGCTCGAGACGGCCGTGTCGGACATCGAAGCCCTCCGAGACTCGCTACAGCAGGGGACCGAGCGATTCTTCAAGCTCGGCCTGTACCTGACGCTCTACGGCAACAGCGTGAGGGAACTGGATGACCTGGAAAAGTCGGTCGCCGGCGTCCTCGAGGGTCAGCTGGTCATCACCAAACAGGCGACGTTCCGCATGGTGGAGGGATTCCTCACGACCGCGCCGTTCTGCGCCGACCGTCTGCTTGCCCTGAGCCCGATGAACACGGAGCCGCTCGCGAGCACATTCCCGTTCGTCTCTAGCGACCTCACCTCGAACAGCGGCATCCTGTACGGATTGAACACCTCGAACAACTCGCTCGTTCTGTTCGATCGTTTCTCCCTCGAGAACGCGAACATGGTGGTCTTCGCGAAGTCCGGCGCAGGCAAGAGCTATGCGATCAAGCTTGAAATCCTCCGTTCGCTGATGTTCGACACCCAGGTCATCGTCATCGACCCCGAAGACGAGTACAAGTACCTTTCCGACACGGTCGGCGGCACGAACGTCAAGATCTCGATCAATTCCGATCAGCACATCAATCCATTCGATCTGCCGACGCCCAAGGACGAGGAGTCGTGGAGCGATGTGTTCACTTCCCATGTGCTCGGCCTGTCGGGGCTGATGCGTCTCCTCATGGGAGGGGAGGTGACGCCCGAGGAAGAATCGATCCTGGACCAGGCGATCACCCAGACGTATGCCATCAAGGATATCGTCCCTGACCAGGACTTCTCGAGTCTCCCGCCACCTGTGCTTTCCGATCTTCAGAGCGTCCTGGAAGGCATGGCCGGCGCGGAGCGATTGGCAACGCGCCTCCAGAAGTTCACCACCGGGTCGTTCGCGGGATTCCTCAACAACCCGACCAATGTGCCCCTCGACAACCAGCTCATCGTCTTCGGCATCCGCGACCTCGAGGACGAGCTCCGTCCTATCGCCATGTACACCGTGCTCAGCTACGTGTGGACGCAGATCCGCCGGGAACGGAAGCGGCGCATGCTGGTCGTCGATGAGGCGTGGTGGGTCATGAAGTTCCCGGTCGGCGCCGACTTCCTGTTCAACATCGCAAAACGAGGCCGCAAGTACTACTGCGGCCTCACCACGATCTCCCAGGACATCCCGGACTTCATGAACACGGCGCAAGGCAAGGCGATTGTCACTAATTCGTCGCTCCAACTGCTCCTGAAGCAATCGCCGGCTGCGATCGAGGTCATCCAACAGACGTTCAATCTCACCGATTCGGAGAAATACTACCTCCTCGAGGCTCGGGTCGGTTTCGGACTCTTCTTCCTCGGTTCGAACCACGTCGGCATTCGGATCCTGGCATCGTACGCTGAAGATCAGATCATCACGTCCGATCCGCGCCAGTTGATGGAGATCGAAAAAGCGAAACAAGAGTGGGCAAAAGTAGGGCAGACTTCATAGCCATGGCAGACGCACCCCAAGCAAACCCTCAAGCGGCACCACGCGAGCCTTCGCCCGCGCTTCGGGATGTCGCGCCTTCGGTATCGGTCGCACAACCCGCACCGTCTCCGACGGCACCTCGGGTACCTGTACTGACAACCGCAGCACCCCTTGTTCAACAACCACGGAGCCGGCGAGCACAGGCGCAACCACGACAGCGCGAGGCCCTGACCTACGAGGAGGCGCGGCAGGATACCGTCGTTGCATACCGTCGGTACCAGAAGGCGAACCAGATATATCTTCGGCAGTCGCGTGAACGGGAAGAAGAGCGACGCAATCTTCACCGTCAAACGCGACGAACCTCGCTGTTCCTTTTCCTGGGAGCCCTGCTGATTGCAGGGTTCGCGGATCTCCTCAGTATCGTTGACGCCGGCTGGCTCATCTCCTGGGCGATCCCGCTCATCTGCGTGTTCATCGCACGGCGAATCGATCGCATCAATCGAGGCGTCGAGGCCATTCACAAAGCACGGGAGAGGTACGAGAAGGAATATCGGGCGCTCCTAGAACGGCTGGGACCGGCACTGCGCGACCCAGGCGCTCCAAAAGTCGAACCGATTCCGAATACAGTTGCCTATCGGTATAAAGCCTATATCCGCACATTCATCGCGGAAACGGTTGCCGTACAGATCGCTGAGCTCGTCCCGGTCATTGACGCCCTTCCTATGTATCTTGGTCAGGTCGTTCGGGTTGTGCTCAAGCAATACACGGCGCATCGGAACGCCCGCCTCGCGTTTGCCGGCTATGACCCAGTCGTGGACGCGCTCGCTCGCTACCAGCGTTTCGAAGTGCAATACCTACTCCAGAAGGCCGAGGAGAGCTACGCGATCGTCGAAGACTACGAGGTCGACATTCTGTCTCGCCAGCGCGAGGAGGAGATTCTGCAAAACACCCAAGAAGAGATCGCCATCATGTCGACGACCCAAGACATCGCGTTCGCCACCTAGCCATGTTTCTCGGACAACAACCGAACCTCCTTTCCCAACGCTCGAGCTTGCGGCGCTCAACGTTTCTTCTACTCCTCGTCATTCCGTTCGTCGCGCTCGCTGTTATTGTGGGAGCATTCTTGGGGAATGGCGGAACCGCCACCATCGCCGAGCACGTCGATGGTTCTTCCACGCCCGAACCACGTGATGCTCCACGCGTCGTTGACACGCTTCTCTCCGACACCGCCGCTACCGGCCTCGCACCCGGGCTCAGCCGCGACTCGGTGCGCTGGTTCGACGTGCAATCCGGCCGCGCGTACGAGGGGGATCTTCGGACGGGGGTCATTCGGACTATATCCGACATCGCGGTGCCTGGATTCACCGATGGCATCTGGGTTCCTGGCGCTGAACAGGCATTCCTGATCATCGAGGATGCACGCTCTGGCCGACGCTACCAGCTCTACGACTATCGGACGGGGAGCGGGCATACCCTCGAGAACGCCGATCATCTGGCGGTTTCTTCTAACGGTTCGCGGATCGCATACATCGGACCAGGAACTGATTCCGGCACAGTCCTACGAGTTGCGGATGTCGACGGATCGGACGAGCGGACGATCCTCCGGACCCGTCTTGGCGTCACGGACATGGCATGGAAAGGGGAGCAGGCGATCATACTCACGGTCTGGAGGACGGGCACCTCATCAACCGATCTTGTTGTGGTATCGCTCGATGGGGATATCGCCACCTTACTTTCGAATAAGCAAAATCTCGAATTCACCATCTCTCGGCAGGGATCCGTCCTTGCCACGTACTTCGATCAATCCGCCAAGCGGGTCGTTGCCGTGCTGGATCCGTCGACCTTGTTGCAGCGGACCATGAGCGAACAGACGAGCGCCCGCAAGTGCGCATGGGCGCCTGATGGTGCATCGTTAGTGTGTGGCATTCCGCAGGACGCCTCCGTGAGTCAGGGATCTGCCCTTGCGGCCACAAATGACACCCTCGCGAGTATTGATGCGGGATCGGGTGTTCTGATTGATACTATTCCAACTCACGAAGACCGGGTTGGTGTGTATTCCCCGGTCATCTCCTCGTCCGGCACTCGTGCGGCGTTCATCGATCTCTTCGATCGCCGCGTCCATATGGTGAGCTTCTAGAGGGGCCGGATCACAACCCGCCGATGCGGGTCTTGTCCGACGCTCTCGCTGGTCAAATCAGAAAAGGATGCCAATTCAGTGTGCACGATCCGCCGTTCGTACGCGGTCATCGGACGTAATGCCTCGGGTTGGCGCGTCTGACGCACTCGTTCCGCAATCACGCGCGTGCTTGTTGCGAGTTCCGTGGCCATCTCCTGACGGTAATCGTTAATATCGACGATGAGCCCGCGCGCTTGTTCGGGGTGCTGGCGAGCCATCATCATCCGAACGACGTGTTCGAGCGCTTTGAGGTTCTGGCCGCCTTTGCCGATGAGCACATTCCCTTCGGGTGCGGTCAGGGACACCGTCAATCGGCCTCCGGGCTCCGCGGCATGAACAACTACATCGTCGTAGGGGATAGCAAAGAACCCTAGGAGGGTTCGGACGACGGTATCGAGGCTCTGTTCCGGGGTTTGCATGGCGCCAGTATGCATCAGGAGCGTCGGACATGCAACTGCTCTCCGATCGATACTAATGTGGTCACAATCCAGTATAACGGAAGCCCTGCGGGCAGGGACCATCCGATCACCACAATCATCGCCGGCAAGAGGTACATCATCTGCTTATTCATCGAAGCCGTCGGTGACTTGCTGCCCGCCATTTGCTGTGTCATACGGGCTTGGATGAATTGGATGGCACCCGCGAGCACTGCCAGAACGGGGCTCGCGGTGCTGATATCGAGGACTCCGAACGCGATCTGATTGATCGTCCCAGGATTCGGCACAAAGCCGTAGAGAAGGTTGAGCGTTTCTGGTTTGAAGATATCGAGGAACACACGGTACATCCCGAACAGGATCGGAAGCTGGATGAGGAGCGGGAGACAGCCGGCCAGCGGGTTGACTCCGTGCTCCTTGTATAGGCGCATAGTCGCCTCCGACTGCGCTTGCATGTTCCCTTTATGCTGTATTTTGATCTGCTCGAGTTGTGGAGTGAGCTTCGCCATCTCGCGCTGCGACCGCGCCGTCTTCAGTGAGAAGGGGAGGACAGCAAGCCGCACGACCAAGGTCACAAGGACGACCGTCAGCCCGAAATCGGCGAATCCAATCGTCCCGTAGATCGAGACGGTGAGGTTCAGAAGGGGGCGGATGATGATTTCAGTGAACACGTGAGAAAAGGGGGTTACATCGAAGAACGCGAATACATGCGCGGAGGCCGCCCCGGAAAACTCCGTTCGTTTCGATTTCCTGTCGTGCGTACACGGAGCAGGTGGGGACTTGGCGGCAACCGGAGATCATCCCAAACGGAAGGAGCGACGAGAGTGCCGGAGTTCCGTACGCCTGATACCACGAGATACACGCGAGGATGATCCGTTTCATCGTTGTTCTATCATACCCGATTCTTTGAAGAGCTCAAAAATAGCGCTGCGAAGCACCTGGCCACGAGGAATGTCGGCACGACGGACCAGCACGGCGACATGCGAATGGATGTGGTGTTCCGTCATGATCACCCGGAGCGCTTCGGCGACTTGCCGCTTGATTCGATTGCGTCCCGTAGCCCGAGCTTCGATCCGGACAGGAACCGCAACCTGAATAGTCGGTCGCCCCTTACCTTTAAGAACTCTGAGGGTGAAGAATGGGAAAGAGGCGGCCGGGCGGTTTGCTCTGGTCTCCCGCTTCGGGTCATTGTGTGGTGTAGTCATGATACAAATACCAAAATCGCCCGGCGGGCGATTCTGGCTAGATCGTCAGCCGCTTTCGGCCTTTTGCGCGGCGCCGGGCGAGCACGTTTCGTCCGGTTTTGCTTTGCATTCGGCTCAGAAAGCCGTGCTTCCGCTGTCGCTTCGTCTTCTTTGGTCGGTAGCGTGTAATCTTCATGGTGCCGGAACAGCTTACTACGCTTTCTTCTACGCGTCAATATTTACGCCACTTTTTCCACCTGTTATACACATCCTATCAACGAATCGGGTGTTGAACGGCGCTTGAGGGGGTGGGGGTGTAGGATATACTTGCGACACGATTCATCCGTTTACGCGCACACATGCTCCCGGCAACACCCGAAGAAATCTGGAAGGCGGTGCTCTGTGATATGGAGCTTTCGCTTTCAAAAGCGCACTTCACAACCTGGTTTAAGAATACATCGATCGTTTCTCGGGATCAGAATTCGGTCACGGTCAGTGTGCCGAATGGGTTTGTGAAGGAGTGGCTCGAGAATAAGTTTAACAAGCAAATCATCTACTCGATCCGGAAACTCTCCAATGAGATCCGTGAGGTTCGCTATATTATCGGGCAGCCGAAGCCGGAACCGATCCGCCAAGACTTCTCGAAGATGATCGTCGATCGAGACCTCCAGGAGCAGACGAGCGGGGAGCAGAACCAGGAGATCGATAAGACGACATCACTTAACAAAAAGTATTCATTCAACTCCTTTATCGTGGGGTCGGCAAATGAATTGGCGTTCGCGTGTGCGCAAAGCGTTTCCCAGTGCATCGTCGGGAACCTCCCGAAGCCGTATAACCCGCTTTTCATTTATGGTGGGGTGGGGTTAGGGAAGACCCACCTCGTGCAGTCAATCGGCAACGCGGTGCTTGAAAAGGCTCCTGAGCGGAAGGTGTTGTACGCATCAGGCGAAAAGATGGTATCGGCGATTGTCGAGGGAATCCGCAACCGCACCATCGAAGACCTCAAGAACCTTTACTCGGGTCTCGACCTTCTTATTATTGATGACATCCAATTCATCGCAGGAAAAGAGAAGATGCAGGAAATCGTGTTCACCATCTTTAATGAAATCCACAACAAGAATCGCCAGGTCGTGATGACATCCGACCGTCCACCCACAGCAATTCCAGCAATCGAAGAACGCCTCTTGTCACGCTTGGTTGGGGGAATGCTCGCGGACATCAACGCTCCGGATTTCGAAACACGGGTCGCTATCCTAAAGGCTAAATCCGCAGAAAAAGGCGTTGTCTTCTCTGATGAGGTGCTTTCGTATATCGGCACCCACATACAAAAGAACATCCGAGAACTCGAGGGGGCCCTCAACCGGGTTATCGCGCTTTCTCAAATCTACAACCGTGTACCCGACCTTAAGGAGACCAAAAACATCCTCAACGCATACCTCGCCGTCCCATACCGAAAGACGTCACCGCAGATAATTCTGAAGACGGTTGCGGACTTCTATAATATTTCCCCAGCCGACCTCACCAAGCGAAGCCGGAAGAAGGAAGTGGTAAAGCCACGCCAAGTCGCCATGTATTTACTTCGTGAGGAAATTAAGCTTTCCTTCCCAGATATTGGCCAAAAACTTGGTGGTCGCGACCACTCCACTGTGATCCATGCGTGCGAGAAGATTAAAAGAGAAGAACAGGCCGACGAGCCACTCAAGAACGAGCTCACCATGATCCGGCAACGTGTGTATGATTCATTCGAATAACGTGTTTGTCGTGTGTGGAAGAAAAGCTATTTATTGTGATATCCGAGAAAAATCACAGAAATAACCCACACCAACCACCAATCTATCCACAAGACATGCGAAAACGAAAATCACTCATTCTTCAGGTAGGGCGTAGTATTTCGGGTATCCATCCACAAATCCACAGACATAATAATAAGAGTAATATTCTATAAAATAATATTATTACTATAACCATGGACGTCGTCATTCATCGGGAAAACCTACAACGAGCACTTCTCTCAACCGAGAAAATTGCGGCCAAGAACGCAACACTCCCTATTTTGGGGAACATCCTCATGAGAGCCGCAGGTGGGCAACTCCACCTGTCCGCGACAAATCTTGAGGTGGGTATTACGGTCGCGGTTGGAGCCAAGGTGACTAAAGAGGGCTCGGTCGCGGTACCTGCACGGCTTTTAACCGACTTAGTGCGCGCTTCCCGGTCGGACGCAGTCACCTTGAGGGTTGCAGCGAATGTATTATCGGCTTCGGCAGGATCTTCAAAGACCACCATCCTTTGTTTTGACCCGGCGGAATACCCCATTATCCCATCCATCACGTCTGGGGTTGAGTATGTGTTTCCTATAGAACAACTACACACACTTTGTGTGAGCGCGATGGATTCGATTGCGACATCCGAATCACGACCCGAATTGGCCGGAGCCTTATTGAGTTTTAACAAGCAAGGCATCACCATTGCTGCGACCGATAGTTTTCGGTTAGTCGAACACGTCATTCCAGAACCACAAAAAGGAGACCGAGTGGTTATTATTCCCCGAACCACCATCATGGAATTGATCCGTGTTTTTGGTGGTGTGCGCGGCGAGGTGACCGCAAGGATCGCGGATAACCAAATTTTATTTACCCACGAAGGGCTTGATGTGATATCCCGATTGATTGACGGGAAATTCCCAGACTACCAGAAGGTAGTCCCGGATCGTTCCCTCGCAAAAGTCCTGGTGCGCCGCGAAGATTTTGCCAACGCTATCCATATAGCCTCGCTGTTCTCGTCAAGTATCTCAGACGTCAAACTAGCATGCACTGAAAAAGAATTGACGGTTTCCGGGAAGCACTCAGCAAAGGGGGAGGGGGTCGCAGATCTTGAGGCGAACCTGAAGGGGGACGCATTCGATATCTCCCTAAACTACCACTACCTTTTGGACGGATTAAAAATCATCCCAACCGAAAAGGTGATATTGGAATTCACCGGAAAGGGAAGCCCGTTCGTACTTCGCCCCGACGACGGATTAAAACTCGTCTACATCGTCATGCCGCTGCGCGGTTAGCGATTCCCCACCGCCCACTCCCAATTTTGGAACTGGGGATCAGCTTCAGGTGATGTCGGGATCGGTCCCAACGGGTTCGATCGATCGACATAAAACAGAACGGTGTGTTGTTGGGGATACTCCGGCGAGGCCCACATCCCATTCAGCATCGGCTTCCCTACAACAACAGGGTCGGGTTTCGGGAAGCTTTCGACGGGAGTGTTACTTAGCGCAGCACGCATAAATGCGTTCCAGAGAGGACCAGCGGCGCTGATACCAGCTCCGGCTGCGGTCATGGATTGGTTGTGGTTGTTCCCAGCCCATACACCAACCACCAACGATGGGGTATAGCCCACCACCCACGCATCGCGGTTCTCCTGGGTAGTACCAGTCTTTGCGGCAACACTCCTTCCGGGTATGTAAAGGGAGCTATTCACGCCGAAGACTGGTGTGCGGGCGTTGTTGTCGGAGAGGATGTCGGTCACAAGACGTACGGTTTGTGCCTCTAGTACCCGCTCAGGGTTGACCTTACGCTCTTCGAGGATGCCCCCATCTGGTCCCTCAACGCGCTTAATAAGGCCCCAGGGGGTCCGTATACCATCTGCAGCGAATACACCGTAGGCAGACACCATATCAACCAGCCGGACTTCAGCGCCCCCCAAGACAAGCGAGAGGCCCCAGGTGTTGTTCCCTAGGGTGCTGATACCCATCCGTGTGGCCAGAGATACCACATTGTCGACACCGGCAAGGTAGAGGGTTTTTACGGACGGGATATTCAGAGATCGGGAAAGCGATTGGCGCATCGTGACCGGACCACTATACCCGCCGTTGTAGTTCTGGGGGTGGTAGCAGTCCAATCCGAAGCGATCCTTCGTTGCGGTCGCATCAGCGGGGCAATACTGGTTGAACTCAGTCTTCACGTCCCAGAGGATGGTGCTGTCGGGATATCCCTTCGCAAAGGCGGCAGCATACGCGAACGGCTTGAAAGCCGAACCAGGTTGTCGCCGTGCAGTCGCCACGTTGAAGTTGCCTTCATTCTCGACATTGAAATAATCGGCGGACCCGACGAGCGCCCGCACCTCGCCGGTACGCGGATCAGTCGCAACGAGCGCAGCGTTGGTCGCTTTGTATTTCTCCGTATTAATCTCTGCGTAATGCGTGACTAATTCTTCAGCCTTCTGTTGGAGGTCCGCATCGAGGGTGGTGATGATCTTGTACCCACTACTCTGCACAAGGTCCTCTCCGTACTTTTCTGTCAGGTATTCACGGACCATCTCAACGAAATGCTGGGGGGTGATATCGACTGATCCTTGTGCAAACACCACTTCTTCGATGCGCGCGTTCTCGTATTCCGACTGAGTGATCAGCCCAAGCTCATTCATCCGGGTCAGGATGAAGTCTTTGCGCGCCAAGAGTTCGTCGACGTGCGACCCGTACGGAGAGAGGTATGACGGACGTTGGGGGAGCGCTGCCAACAGCGCTGCCCGGGCAATAGAGAGGTCTGCCGCGGGGACGTCGAAGAACGTCTGCGCGGCCGCCTCGGCGCCATAGGCGTTGGATCCGTATGGAATCTGGTTGAGATACATCTCAAGGATGGCATTCTTCGAGAAACGTCGCTCCACCTCGAGGGCAAGGATAAGCTCTTGTACCTTCCGCTTCAGTGTCTTCTGGCGGCCCACCAGGGCGTTTCCCACGAGTTGCTGGGTGATGGTTGACCCTCCTCCCGCGCCGTATCCCTGCTTCAGGTTTGTGACGATCGAACGGATGAACCCCTTCCAATCGAACCCGCGGTGCTCATAGAACCGCGCATCCTCAACGGCAACCGTCGCCTCGCGGAGGTTCTCACTGATCCGATCGAGCGGGACGACGGTGCGCCGTTCCTCGTCGTAGATGTCATACAACACAACCTCTCCGGTATAATCATAGATCTTGGTCGATTCCTTGACCTGTCGAGACACGATGGAATCGGGGTCGGGCAGGGAACGACGGGCGTCGAGGATGAAGAGGGAGACACCGATGACGCCGATCACGGCGACCCAGAGCCCAAGACCGAGGACCGAGCGAACCCAAGAACGCCACGGGGTGCGACCGCGGCGGGGAAGACGGACTCGTACGCGCGTGGGCATACGGAATCGCATGAGACCGAAACGATACCACAAAAACACAACGTTTACAACACTTTTACACTCGGGTATGATGCAAGGGTCATGTCTGATGCCGACCGACAACAGCGAGTCCATGAACTGTTCGCGCGCCGCGTGCAGCAGGCGTTCCCATCGACCGAGGAGGCGATCAACCGTGTCGCAGGAGGGCAATCGCTCGCCATCTACTACGGCATCGATCCGACCGGACCCGATGTGCATCTCGGACACGTTGTGCAGCTGATACTCCTCAAGGAGCTCGAGTCACTCGGCCACACCATTACCATCCTCATCGGGGATTTTACCGCCCGCATCGGGGATCCCACCGGCAAAGACGTGGGAAGGAAGGCGCTTACCGAGGACGAAGTTGAGTCGAATGCCGCCACCTACCTCGACCAGATCAAGAAAGTCGTTCCCGACAATCAGTTTCGGGTGGAGCACAACAGCGAGTGGCTTTCGGGCCTTACCATGGAGCAGGTCCTGAAGCTCACGAGTATGGCGACCGTGCAGCAGATGCTCGCCCGGGAGATGTTCCAGGAGCGGCTCAAGAACGAACAACCTATTCATGTGAGCGAATTCCTCTATCCACTCATGCAAGGCTATGACTCGGTCGCGATGAAAGTGGACGGAGAAGTGGGTGGTAATGACCAGATCTTCAATATGCTGGTGGGGCGCGATCTCGAGCGCGAACTGATCGGGAAAGACAAGCTCGTGCTCGCGACCCGTCTCCTCACCGACAGCGGCACCGGGAAGAAGATGAGCAAATCAGAGGGGACGCTCATTGCGGTGAATGATTCTCCGCAAGAGATCCGGCGTAAGACGCTGAACGTCATTGGTGACGATATGGTGCGGTCGGTCTTCGGGCTCTGTACGGCGATGGAGAAGGGCGAGATTGATGCGCTCGAGAAGAAATTCGAGGGGGATCCACGTGGATTTAAGGAGGCGCTCAGCGACGCGCTCGTGGCACTCTTCCACGGAAAAGAGCAGGTTGCGCCTTCCCGTGCTCCCGAAGAGGCACGACCCGGCATGCTCACAGATGTTCTCGTTGCCGCTGGGGCTGCGGACTCGACATCAGTCGCGAAACGCCTCATCGACCAAGGTGCCGTAGAGGTCAACGACATCGTCGTGAAGGAATGGAAGCACGAGGTGCGGTCAGGGGACCGGATTCAAATAGGGAAGGGGAGATTCGTGAAGATCACCGAATAACAAAACCCCCGGCGATCCGAGGGTTTTGTTATTAGTAGGTTTCCTCCTCCTCTTCCTCGTCGGTTGGGTCGGTTTCCTCGTCAGATTCCTCGTCTTCCTCGCCCTCTGCCCGACGACGCTCCTCGTCATCATCGTAGTCGTCGTACTCCGGCTCCTTCTCTCCTTCCTGCAAAAGATACTCAAGTTCTTTTGTCATAGTAAAAGGGTTACGGCGGTATTGTAGGGGGCGGGATTGTACGTGTCAATTCGAGCCATACACAGCCGGGCGGGAAGCGGCAGCCGCACAAAGCGCGATCGCCAAGGCGTCGGCCGCGTCGTCCGGCGTGATCCGTTCCCGGATGCCCAAAACCAGGCGAACCATCTTCTCAACCTGGGCCTTTTGGGCGCGGCCATTGCCACACACACGCTGCTTGATCTCAAGCGGAGTGAACTCGATAGTCGGGATCAAATGGTCGGCGAGCGTAAGCATGATCACGCCTCGCATTTCCCCGACCGACATCGCCGATCGTCGGTTGTTCATGAAGAATAGGCGTTCAACGGCAGCGGATGCAGGCCGCCATGTTCCGATCAGTTCCGTGAGTAATGCGCGCACCTGTTGTTTCGCAAGTGAAGCATCGGTGCCTGGTTCGGTCGTGATCACGCCCCAGGCAAGCGGGCGAACGCCCGTCGGGCTGTCTTCGATGACTCCGTAGCCGATGCGCGTGGTTCCCGGGTCGATACCAAGGTGTATCGTCATTCGTCGGTCGCGTTGGTGAATACCTCCTGGACGTCTTCATGGTCATCAAGCGCTTCGATAAAGGCGCCGAGCTGGTCCCGGAGCGCCTGATCTGAGACCTGGAGCGGGTTCGTTGCGATGAAAGTGATCGATGACGAGACGACGGCAGCGCCTAGGGCCCTCCGGACCTGATCGAGATGCTCAGGCGCACACACTGCGGTGAGCTCGCCATCCGAAATATCAACATCATCAGCCCCCGCATCGATCGCGGTCAATTGGAGGGCATCAGCCGAATCCTGATCAACGCGCGCGAGCACGACACCCGATTTACGGAACACCCAGAGGACGCTCCCCGGGTCGGCGATATGCCCTCCGTGGTTTGTTGCGATGAGTCTCAGCTCACTGATGGTTCGGTTCGAGTTGTCTGTGATTGCAAATGCGACGACCGCGGCATTTCCCGGGCCGATGAATTCAAGATGGATCTCCTGGAGGACCACAGCGTCTTTGTCGGCGACCCGTCGGATCGCTCGCTCGATGCTGTCCGAGGGCATGTTCACCGCGCGAGCGCGCTGCATCTCCGCCTGCAAGCGGAGGTTGGTAGTTGGATCAGGATTTCCACGAGCAGCGACGGAGATCGCCCGCGCGAGCTTTCCGAAAACGGCGCTCTTCTTGGCGTCTGCGGCCGCCTTCTTATGTTTGATCTGTGACCACTTACTATGTCCGGACATAGGGCTGCGGGAACCCGCTCTCCCAGTCAATCGTACCGGTGGTCAGAATTCAAGCGCGCGCAGGTCGTCCGGGGCAGGAACGCCGACATGTGCGCGGCCTGCGTCGGTGATTACCCGACCCTGAGGGGTGCGAGCGATGAAGCCCAATCGCATCAGGTACGGTTCGTGGACGTCCTCAACGGTAGCCTCTTCTTCGGAGATGGCAGCGGCGAGCGTCTTCAGTCCGACTGCCTTCCCGCCGAAGGTGTTCGCCAACGCCAGGAGGATGCGACGGTCGGATTCTTCGAGGCCCTGGTGGTCTACCTCCAACATCTTCAACGCCCGCGTCGTC
The DNA here is from genome assembly GCA_035583445.1 of Minisyncoccota bacterium. Classification (GTDB taxonomy): domain Bacteria; phylum Patescibacteriota; class Minisyncoccia; order 2-02-FULL-40-12; family GWA2-44-9; genus JAGOPO01. The sequence goes on along the minus strand of DATEYD010000041.1, from coordinate 34,102 downwards.
GTTTCCACGTCGATTGTCGAGATACTGTTGACCTGGGCGAAGTCGCGGACACGCTTCAGGAGACGGTTCGCGATGCGCGGAGTCGCACGTGCGGAGCTGGCGATGACGGGTAGTGCATCGACGTCGACCTTGACACCCAAGAGCGTGGCGGAACGGCGGAGGATCTGCCCGATCTCCTTTGGGGAGTAGTAATCAAGGCGGAAGCTCGCACCGAAGCGGTTCCGGAACGGGGCAGAAAGCATCGAAATCTTCGTCGTGGCGGCGACCAGGGTGAAGCGGGGGAGGTCGATCTGGAGCGTCTTTGCGGCATTTCCTTTCCCGATGACGATGTCCAATTTGAAATCTTCCATCGCCGGATAGATGACCTCTTCGACGGCACGGTTCAGCCGGTGCACCTCGTCGATGAAGAGCACATCTCCATCAGAAAGGCCGGTAAGGATCGATCCGACGTCTCCGGCCTTCTCCAGGGCCGTACCGGACGTCATACGGAGGTTCGCATTGAGCTCCCGGGCGATCAGGTGAGCCAGGGTCGTTTTCCCGAGTCCAGAGGGGCCGTGGAGGAGGAGATGCTCCGGAGGCTCATTGCGCTTCTTTGCGGCCTGCAGAATGACCCGAAGATTCTCCTTGATGTTCTCCTGGCCTACGTATTCCGTGAAGTTCCGGGGGCGCAGGGTCAGGTCTAACACCCGGTCATCCGGGTCCTCATGAGGGGCTGTTTGGGCGGGCTTGACACTCATATCAAAATGGAATAGAATACATACAAGAACGCTTCAGGAGGGCGGGCGTTTTCTTTGAACCGTTGAAAGGGCCGCTCTGATCTGTAGGCAACCAAGTCAGTGCCCAACAGCACGCCGGCTTGGTCGGGATAATCTCTTAGCTCCGGACGTTCCGGTTCCGACTGGATCGCTCCTCGGAATTATCCTGTCCCGCATCCTTCGGGACGCGGATATTGCCTACAGGTCAGATAGGCCCTTTTTTAATGTCCCAACACCCTTCGCACCTCTTCGAGGGATGTCACTCCCTCGACCAGCTTCAGGTAGCCATCTTGGAGCAGGGTCACCATTCCTTCTTTGATCGCAAGATCACGAATATCAGACACAGGAGCGTTTTTAATGACGAGGCGCTCCATCTCCCGGCTTACCGGGAACACCTCATACACACCGATCCGGCCCCGGTATCCGGTGTTGTTGCACTTCGCGCATCCACCGGCGACAAACACAGGAAGGTCGGTGTCGATGATTGGGAGCCTGAAACGCTCCTTGAGGGGAGTAAGTGATTTGCGGATGGTCTCCGCCTCAGCTGCAGGGAGTGTCGCTTTGACGCGGCAATCCATGCACAAGCGACGCAGGAGCCGCTGCGCCATTACCAGACTCAACGCAGCGGCGATAGTCTCTGATTTCACGCCCAGGTCCACCAGGCGAGGAACGGCACCGGCAGCGTCGTTCGTGTGGATCGTCGACAGCACCAGGTGTCCGGTCAATGCAGCCTCGAGCGCGATCTCGGCGGTCTCGAGGTCTCGGATCTCACCGATCAGGATCACATCAGGGTCCTGACGGACGATCGAGCGGAGTCCTGATGCGAACGTGTAGCCCTTTGCAGGGTCGACCTGGCTCTGGTTGACGCCGGCGATATGGTATTCGATCGGGTCCTCGACCGTGATGATCTTGGTGTCGGGACTGTTGATCTCGTTCAGGAATGCATACAGCGTGGTCGTCTTTCCTGATCCGGTCGGACCAGTGGTCAGAATCGTGCCTTGCGGCTGCCGGAGCAATGAACGGACTTGTTCGAGGACATCCGGTCGTATGCCCAGATCGGTCAAGTTCGCCTGGATCGTTCGTGGGTCGAGTAAGCGCATGACCAATCCTTCGCCATACTCGGAGGGGAGGGAAGAGACGCGGACCTCGATCGGAACGCCGGATTGCTCGATGGTGAACCGGCCGTCCTGGGGGGAGTGCGTGATATTCAACTTCATCTTTGCGAGCACTTTGACCCGGTTCAGGACCCGGCGGAACTGATCAGGCTCGATGGTCACGATGTCATGCAGAAGCCCATCCAAACGGTATCGGAGGCGGACGGTATCTGCTCCCGGCTCGAGGTGCACGTCGGACGCATGTGTCGTCAATGCGCCAGCAATGAGGATCTCCAGGATCTGGGTGATCGTCGCAGACGCGATGAGGTTCTTGATGTCGTCGACGCTCTTGATGCTCTCCTGGATGCGCGCCAACGAGGCATCGTCGATCGTAATCGTCCCGACTTCGAATGTCTCCACTGTCTTGATGGTGGCGTAGCGCTTCCAGACGACGTCCATCGTCGAAGGGGACACGATCGCCACCCTCAGCTCGGTATGCTGCTTTTTCAGCTCTTCCAATGCCGTCTTTGCCGCAGGTTGTGTGGGATTGAGCGTCACCGCCAGACCGGCAGGGCCTTTCGCTTGTACGAGGGCGACGCCACTGGAGCGGGAGACCTCCTCAGAAAGAGCGCGAAGCGCCTCAGAATCGATGGGAAGTCCGGTCAGTTCGAGATACGGGAGTCCAAGTTTCTGCGCCAATGCTTGAGACTGGAGCGCTTGCTCCTTAGCGCCAATGGATTCGAGCTTCTTTTCGAGTTCTACCTGGAGATCTTGCGTTTTATCTGTTGGAGAGGACGCCATACTGCCCGTACCATATACGAGGGCGGCCTTTTGTAAACGATTTTGTGTGGACAAGGTCTATACTCGAGCAGCACGGGCGACAACTCGCCTTCGGAGGAGCTTGGAAGCAACGCGAGCGAATCTGACAGGATCATTCGTCGTGTAGAACGTTGCCGTTCCAAGGCCTGACGCACGAAGCATGTTGCGCGACTCGATAATGATGCGAGTCTGGCGTGCAACAGCCTTTCCCGAATCAAGTGTTCGAGCGCCGGCAATCTTCGCGATGCGAGACCGGAGGAATGGATAGTGGGTGCATCCGAGGACGATGATGTCGGCCCCTGCCGCTCGAATGGGCGCTAATCTAGTCTTGAGGATGGCATCCAGCACAGGACCCGTCGTGCCGCCTCCTTCGACAACCTCTTCTAGCCCCGGGCATCCGATTCGGATGACCCGTATTGCGCCGGCGAACCTGCGAACAAGATCTCGGAGCGCGCGACTTCGCGCTGTTGCGGGAGTCGAAATGACACCGACCACACCGCTGCGGGTCTGTTCGCACGCCGGCTTCACCGCGGGGACAACTCCGATGAAGGGAATCGAAAATCGCTGGCGGAGCTGTCCGATGGCATAGCATGTAGCCGTGTTGCATCCGACGACGACGGCCTTGCATCGCTGATGGAGCAAGAAGCGGGTGATGCGCGATGTCCGATCGATCAACTCCGCGGGTGTCTTCTCGCCGTACGGAACGAACGCTTGGTCGGCGAAGAAGATGAACCGCTCATGTGGGAGAAGTTTCTCGAGTTCTCGAAGGACGGAAAGGCCGCCGACGCCCGAATCGAAGACACCGATTGGATCGGATGGGCGCGATGGCGGGGATATTGACTTATTTGTACGACCTGCTATCATAGATCCACTAGACGAGGTCCGCGCGAGCGGGCCTCATCTCTTCTGTAGCGTACTAACAACCAACACGCAAACCCATGATCGACATGAAGCAATTCGTCTCGGCCATCAAGCAGATCGCCGAAGAGAAGGGGATCCCCCAAGAGACCGTCTTTGAGACCGTCGAGGCGGCGCTTGCTGCCGCGTATAAGCGCGACTACGGCAAGAAGGGTCAGATCATCAAGGTGAAGCTGGACCCCGAAGCCGGCTCGATGCTCATTACCCAGACCCACTACGTCGTGGAGGGGGTTGATGACGACGGATACGTGACGGGAGCGCTACCCGAGCAGATCACGCAAGACCGCATCGACATCGTCGACATTCAGCGACAGCGTGAGGCTGGTCAGGCGCCCGTGTCCGAAACCGAGATTACCGAGGAAGGACATATCCGCGTGAAGTTCAATCCTGAAAAACACATCGCGCTCGCCGATGCGAAGAAGCAGGACAAGGACGTGAAGATCGGTGACGAAGTGGTCACGAACCTCGAAGCGAAGAGTGACTTCGGTCGCATCGCGGCCCAGACAGCGAAGCAGGTGGTGATTCAGCGGCTCCGTGAAGCGGAGCGTGCCTCAGTGCTCGCCGAGTACCGCGGGAAAGAAGGCGGACTCGTGTCCGGTCTCGTGCAACGCCGCGAGGGCCCGGTCGTATTCATCGATCTTGGGAAGACGAACGGCGTCCTGCCGGTCTCCGAGCAGATGCAGGGCGACCACTACCGCATCGGCCAGCGTTTGCGCTTCTACATCATGAAAGTCGAAGATGCCGCTCGTGGACCGGTCATCGTCCTGTCGCGTGCCCACCCGAATCTGGTACAGGAATTGTTCCGTATGGAGGTCCCTGAGATCGATTCTGGCGCCGTGAAAGTCATGGGCATCGCCCGCGAGCCGGGGAGTCGAACGAAGATCGCGGTCGCGAGCTCCGAAGAGGGTGTTGACCCGATCGGCTCGCTTGTTGGTCAGCGCGGAGTCCGCGTGCAGACCGTCATCAATGACCTGGGCGGGGAGAAGATCGACATCATCCAGCACGACGAGGATCCGATTCGCTTCATTGCGAACGCCCTATCGCCCGCGAAGATCCTCCAGGTCACTCTGACCGACCATGAACACAAGGTCGCGCTCGCCGAGGTCGCAGACGATCAATTCTCCCTCGCCATCGGCAAAGGCGGGCAGAACGTGCGTCTGGCCGCGAAGCTGACCGGCTGGAAGATCGATGTCCGCAGCCCACGTGAGGTTGCCACCTCGGAAGAGGGGGTGGAGTCTGTGCCGGCAACGGAAGATGCTAGCGTACCGAAAACCGACCCCGAGACTACTGCAACCGAGAAATAATGAACGTCAGCAGCAAGCACACAAAACCGTACACGCTTGAGGCGACCATCGAACTCGATGCCGCGGAATTGAACGCATACGTGGAACACGTATCCGGCGCCATGGCCGGCAGCGTGACCGTTCCCGGATTTCGAAAAGGAAAAGCTCCGAAGGACCGTGCCGAGCAGGCGCTCGATGACGCCGCAGTGCGGGAGGAGGCCTTGCAGCACGCCCTAGAAGAGAGCTTCACGAAAGCAGTCGCGCAAGAAGGATGGGATGTCGCCGGCACGGCGGACCTGAGCATCAAGCGCAACGATAACGCAGGGCTTGCCTACGCGGTGTCTGTACAGCTCTGGCCGCCGGTGACACTCCCTGACCTCGCGACCATCAAAGTACCTCGCAAAGAGGTTACTATTGCGGATGCCGAGATCGACGAGACAATCGAAACCGTCCGCGGCCTCCGCGCGACCTTCCTTGAGAAGACGGGGACGGCGACGGAAGGGGATCGTGTCGAGGTGGATTTCGATGCGACATTGGACGGGAAGCCTCTGGAGGGCGGGTCTAGCCGCAACCACCCGCTCATCATCGGTGGCAAATCGTTCATGCCGGGATTCGAGGAGCACTTGATTGGCTTGGCGGTCGGTATGGAGAAGCAATTCACCCTGACCGCTCCCGCTGACTATTACGAACCAAAGCTTGCGGACAAGGAGGTCGTGTTCAAGGTCACGATGCGCCGCGTGCAGGCGGTCCTGAAGCCCGCGATCGACGACGCCTTCGCCAAGACGGCCGGATCGTTCGCTGATCTCGCGGCGCTGCGGACCTCGATCGCCGATGGGTTACGACGGGAAAAGGAAGACAAGGAGCATCAGCGGCTCCAGCTCGCCATCCTCGATGCGATCGCTGGGGCTGCGAAGCCGGAGACACCCGATTTCATGATCGACCGGGAGCTTAACGACATGCTGGCCCGGTTCGGACGGGATTTGCAGCAGCGAGGCATGGCGCTTCCCATCTACCTGGCGCGCATGAACACGACCGAAGAGAAGGTCAAAGAGGGATGGCGCAAGGATGCGGAGCGGCAGGTCCGCATCACGCTCGTCCTCCGGCAGCTCGCGAAGGACCGGAACGTCCAGGCGAGCTCGGATGAGATCGATACCACCGCGCAGGCAGCAATCGCCGAGCTGGTGAAGCAGGGACAGGAAGCCGAGCAGATTGACGTCTCCCAATTGCGCGGCGTGATTGCCGAACGTATCGTACGCGACCGACTCCTGGCGCTCGTCGAACGCGAGTGCGCGATTGCATAGTTGTGCACCATTGCGCGGATAGGCGCTTCGCCACACAATGAGGGCATGTTCGCCTCTCCGCGCACCGCTCAACTCGTTCTTCGCATCGGACTGGCGATTGTGTTCCTCTGGTTCGGGATCGATAAATTCATCCAACCGCAATATTGGTTGGATGCCTGGGTACCGACCGCGATCCAGGACACGGTCGGACGCATCGGCGTCATGCCGCGCGACCTCATCCACCTGAACGGCATCTTCGAAATCCTGGTCGGACTGTCGCTGGCGACTGGATTCTTTCTTCGATACTTCGCGATCGCCGGGGCGGTGTTCCTCATCGGCGTCTCGATCATCAATGGTTTTAATGAAGTACTGATCCGGGATGTCGGACTCCTGGCCGGGCTTGTCTCATTAGTGCTCTGGCCAGAACGAACCTACGTCTAGGCGTGAGCGGACTGTTGTGGCATAGTACGTTCACGCGCCCGACCAGGGCGCTTCGCATATCATGCGCGAGATCTATCTGGACAACGCAGCGACAACAGCGATCCACCCAGCGGTCACTCGAGCGATGGGTATGGCAGCGCGCGAACAAGGGAACCCCTCGGCGTTCAACGATGCCGGCCGACGCGCGCGCAAGCTCCTGGATGATGCCCGAGCGTCGGTCGCTGCGTTCCTCCATGCCCGTTCCGACGAGGTGGTGTTCTGCGCGTCCGGATCGGAGGCGAACACGCTTGCGCTCAGAGGAGTCGTTGCCTCTGCACGGCTCCCACATGCTGTCACGACCGCCATCGAACATCCTTCCGTCCTCGAAACGCTCAGAGGCTCTCCGGCCAGCGTGTCAGTGGTCAGGCCGGATCGCGAGGGGAGGGTATCCGCTGATGCGGTGATTGCCGCCATCGAACCGAATACCGTGATTGTTTCAGTCATGTACGCGAACAATGAGACGGGCTCGGTGCAGCCCATCCATCAGATTTCGAAAGCAATCCGCGAGTGGCGACGGAAAAGGGGAACCTCACTGCCGTATCTGCACGTCGATGCCTGTCAGGCTTCCGCGTGGCTCCCGATGGACGTCCAGGCACTGGGTGCCGACCTGTTCGTGCTCAACGGTGCGAAGGTGCACGGTCCCCGGGGAATCGCTGCGTTGTATGTGCGGCGAGGGATCCAGATAACGCCACAGGTCTCTGGGGGTAACCAGGAACTCGGACGCCGTGCGGGGACCGAGGATGTTCCGGGGGCAGTCGGATTTGCCACAGCGCTGACCCTGATCAAGCAGTCGGATTCAGGACGCGTCGCAGCTCTCCGGGATCAATTCTATGTCCAACTCCCGACCATCCTCTCAGACGTGCGCATTAACAGCCCACAGACCGGTCCACGACTTCCTAATATCATCAGCATCTCCATCGCTGGCGCCTCAAGCGAAGAGTTACTCCTGGCCCTGGATCAGGTTGGCATCCGGGCAGGCGCAGGTTCCGCCTGCACGGCGCACCGCGTTGAACCGTCCCATGTGCTGGTCGCCATGAAGGTTCCCGGCCAGTACCTCTCAGGGGCCCTTCGATTCTCGCTATCCAGGGATACGAGGAAAGCGGACATAGAGCAGTTGTTGCGCGTGCTTCCGCGCGTCGTCAACACGGTTCGCAAACGTCGGCCATAACTTGAAAAACCTTCGATTCCGTGCTACAATGCGTGCCGGAGTCGGTGCTCCCTGTCCCCGTAGCTCAACGGATAGAGCAGCAGCCTTCGAAGCTGTTAATGGGAGTTCGATTCTCTCCGGGGACGCCACGAAACCCCATACCCGCCCGTAGCTCAGCTGGTAGAGCAGTTGCCTCTTAAGCAAACGGTCGTAGGTTCGAATCCTACCGGGCGGACCACATACAAACCAAAACACCCCTCGCGGGGTGTTTTGGCATCCATTACTGGATGACCTCGATCTGGAGGGTCCGACGGCCAAGCTTGAGAGCATCGGCCTTGGACTCGAACCAGATATCCACGTTGTTCTGATACCGAGTGTTCATACGGTCCTCGACCACGAAGATCTGGTCGCCGAAGAGCGACGGGATCTTGATGACGGTACCGAACGGGAACATGTTGGACGCGACGATACCCCAGCGAACGTGCGTACCCTTGGCGGTGATGAACGGGGAATCGTCGGTCTGTGCGACCTCCGAGTTATACCCGGACACCTGGACCCAATAGGTCCGACGAAGCGTCTTGGCGGTACCACCGGTCGGGGAGTTCAGCGGTGCAACGGCGTTGGCCATCAGCATCGGAGACTCCTCGGTCTCGTTCGAGCGCTCGGCAAGAACGGTGGCGTAGAGGGAGTCAAAGGAACCGTTCTCGGCCTGGTCAGACTTGGCACCGATGGTCTTGAACCAGTCGATGATGCCTGCCTGGACAGGGGAGACGGCGGAAATGACGATGGCAATGAGCACGGATACGGCGACGATAGTCTGCTTGCGCGTATTCATGGTGATACCCTCTATTCCTTCCAGGTCCGCTGTTAGCTTTCGCCGGGCAGTCCTGGGTCGAAATATCAGGTGTCGTTGCAACCGGGATCCTTAGTACGGGAGGGGACGAAAAAATGGCTTACCCAGCCATTCCCGCGCACCCTACACCTATTGATCCGATTGTCCATCCATTATAGCAAACCAGCCCCGAAAAGTCAATAGGCAAAAAGGGCCTAAAATGGCAAAATATCTAGTCTTTTTGGTCAGAAACCCCGTCCAAAAGGCGGGGTTTCCGGGGGTCATCTTGAGCGGGTAAGGGGAATCGAACCCCTGGCTTCACCATGGCAAGGTGACGTATTACCACTATACGATACCCGCTTGAAAGGTAGGGGCATTATACCAGAAACGGGACCCCTTTCAACGGCCCCCTGAGACCCTATCACTTCGCACAATAATCATGTCGCAAAACATCGCTATCGGGGTAGGGAGGTGTGGATTTCTTGCCGGGGATAACCCAACGTCGCAAAAGGTGTTGTTATTGGGTCTGGTTCCTGCTAGTCTGACGGCTCGATCTTTGGAGGTACCATGACATCGCCTTTCGACCGTGACCTCATGGCGTTTGCCCTGCATGAGGCGCGTTATTCGCTCTCACAGGACCAGCTGCCCGTGGGAGCGGTCGTCGCCGACCGTGCGGGGACCGTATGGGGAAGGGGAGCAAAATCTCCTCATGCGCATTGGCGTCTCGACCATGCCGAGATGGTCGCCCTACGCACCGCCGTCCAGCCGCATCCGGCCGCTAGCCGGAGCGCCGCGGACGACTTCCTGGCCAGCCTGACGCTCTACACGACCCTGGAGCCGTGCGTCATGTGCATCGGCGCCATCATGAACTGTCGGATTCCCCGGGTCGTCTACGCCCTGGAGGATCCGTACGGCGGAGGAACCGGGCTTTTGAAGACCGGCCGACCGCCGCGCCACGAGAACGAGTACCCCAACATCAACGGCGGGCTCATGCGGGAGCAGTCCGTCGACCTGTTCCGGCAGTACTTCAAGACCACGGGGAACACGTTCTGGCAGAATCCGGACAACCCGCTCGTTTGCCTATGCCTGGGGCTGTGAAGCCCCTTTCCTTTTTTTAAGACGTTTTGATACGCTGAGCATATGACCACCATCTTTGTATACGGCACGTTGATGCAGGGGATGCGCAACCACCTTCATCTCGAGAAGGCCACATTCATAGGTCCGGCGAAGACAAAGCCGGAGTTCGAGCTCATGTACAACGGCTCCGTGCCGGCGGCCCGGCCGGGGAGCGAGAGTATCGTGGGAGAAGCATACGAAGTAGACGACGAGACGCTGAAGAATCTGGACGTCGTCGAGGAGGTCTCAGGCCAGCTCTACGTGAAACAGGACACCGATCTTGCGGACGGCACGAAAGCCGTCATCTACCTCGGTGGCGACCGCATGTTCGCCTCCGATACCTGGTCACACGTCCCCGACGGGGATTTTCGGAAGCTCGTAGAGAGTCAGAAAACCACCTAAGGGCGGTTTTCTGATATCGGCGCGCTCTTCCGGAGCGCGAGGAGGCCGATGCCGGCGTAGAGAAGAATGCCGATGATCGGGTAGACGAGCTCGAGCGGTTGCCCCGTCCATTTGGTCACGATGACCAGGGTCTGACAGATGAAGGCGGCACCCCAGAGGAGCCACGGCCACGGACGCTCATTGCTCGGGTTCCGCCATACCGAGAAATATGTCGGGATTCCACCCGTGACGATGGCGATCTGGATGAGCATGTTACCCCACCACGCAGACTTAGTGAAAGCCCACGCGACAGCGGCGGCGATGCCGACACAGAGAGCCCAAACGTCCAGACGCGATAATGTTGAAAATCGAGCACGTCGGATGATGAAGAAGAAAGTGATGATATTCGCCGCAAGGATGGACCAAGAGAAGATCGATTTCACCGGATCTCCGGTCGCAGCGACGTAGCTGGACACACTGACCACGGTCACCCCCATCCAGACCATCCAGGAAGATACGTTCGGCCGCGTCGTGCCCCGAACAAGATCGCGGATGTACCAGGCGTAGCCGGTGAGATTCAGGACAGATGCCGAAACGGCAAGAATTGAAACGGGAGACATACGGGAACCCTACCAGAACAGCTCACGATCGGCACCTTGAAATTCATGGCAAAATGAGGTACCATATGCAGACGCGTGAGCCTGGATATGCGCGGGTGGCGAAACTGGCAGACGCACTACCTTGAGGTGGTAGCGCCCGCAAGGGCATGGAGGTTCAAATCCTCTCCCGCGCACAGATCTGATACAATCGGGCGGTTAGCTCAGTTGGCTAGAGCGCCTCGTTGACGTCGAGGAGGTCATAGGTTCAAGTCCTATACCGCCCACACCTAGAAGAGTAGTTTTCTCCCTCGGTATCGGGATGCCTCGAGCAGGAACCTCCTCTCCTCTTTTGAGGAGTGCCTCGTCGCATGGCAGTTTGCGCATAGGAGGATGCATTTCTTCAGTTCGGTCCGTATGAAGTCCCAGCTCTTGTTCGCGACATTGCCAAGCGTGAAATCCTTATGTTCCGGAGCCCGATGATGGAATTGGAGAGCCGCCTGATTCCCGCGCCATCCGCAATCGGCGCACTTGCCACCCAATAACTTAATGGCCGCAGCCTTGGCGCGATATCTACGGATTTTGGTGTTGCACGCTCCGCACCGCGCCCGCATCTTGCCCTGATAATCCTCGTATTTTTTTCGGCAGAGTTTGCAGATCGGCATGTTTGAGTATAGCACACTACGCTCTACCAGACATACGTTGCGAGCGCCATGATTCCATGATAGTATATATGCAGGCCGCGGTAGCTCAGTGGTAGAGCGCAGCCCTAAATCTTTGGGGCCTTCCGCAGGAATGCGGATTGAAAATCGGGTGAACTCGGGGAAACCTTCGAACGAAGCAATCCCGAGCCAAGCTCCGCCGGGCATTGGTGGCGGAGAAGGTGTAGAGACTAGTGGGTGAGTCCCAACAATAACCCCACATCAGCGCCCGACCTCCGGAACGGAGGATGATATAGTCCAACTCAGCTTCGGAAGAGGCTGGCGTCGGGGGTTCAATTCCCTCCCGCGGCACAGATGCAAAAACCGCCTTCGGGCGGTTTTTGCTACTCGGCCTTCTCCTCTTCGGGAGCCGGCTCTTCGGTTGGAGCGGGCACAGCGGTCAATACTTTCAGTTGAGCCTGCTCGGCACGAGTCTTCTTGCGGATCTCACGCGTGGACTTGCCGCGCAGGTAGTACATCTTCGCTCGGCGGGTGCGGCCGACTTTGACAACCTCGATCTTCTCGATGGTCGGCAGGCGCAGGGGATAGACCTTCTCCACGCCGTAACCGCCGACTGCGCGGCGGACGGTGATGGTCGCGCCCGGCTCGTCGCCGTGCTTGCGGGCGATGATGATGCCCTCGAACACGCTCGCCTTGCCCTTCTCGCCCTGCTTAAGCTTCTGGTGTACGCGAACGGTCATCCCGGGCTTGAGCTCGGGCCAGCGGTTCTTCGGATTGTGTTTGGCCGCGAAGGCCTGGATGAGTTGCTGGGACATGGATGCAAACGCCGGATTACTCTAGCGCATCGAGGACCTTTTGTAAAGAGTCAGGGAGGTCGGCCTCCAGAGCTAAGGTCGTGCCCGAAGGTGCGACCAGCTCGAGCTTCCAGGCGTGCAGAAACGGGCGATCCAACCCTGCAGGGGAAGCCTTTCCGGACGCGTAGAGCGGATCCCCGGCGATTGGGCAGTTGATGGCCTTCAGGTGCGCGCGGATCTGGTGCGTGCGGCCGGTCCGCGGCATGCATTCCAAGAGCGTGTACCCATCGTAGCGCTTCTGGGTGCGGTACTCGGTGACGGCACTGCGCTCAACGAGCTCTCGGGTTCCCTTGGTGCGCGTGGTAGTCTTGGCACCGATGCGAGCGACGGGAAGGTCGATGGTGCCGGAGGGTTCCTTCGGGGAGCCATGGACCAAGGCGAGGTAGGTCTTCCGTATGGTGCGCTCCTGGAAGAGGGATTTCAGGTACGTGAACGCTTCTTGCGTCTTGGCGAGCACGATGATCCCGGAGGTATCCCGATCCAAGCGATGCACGATGCCGGGGCGGAGCGGATCCTCGCCGACATCCTTCATCTGCGGCCATCGCTCGACGGCCAGATCGGCCAGCGTGGTTTGCTGGTCGTTCGGACCGGTCTTGTGCACGGTCAATCCAGCCGGTTTGTTGATGGCGACGATGTCGGCATCCTCGTAGATGACGGAGAGGGTCATGGGTGGGCGCTGAGGGGATCGAACCCCCGACCTACTCGGTGTAAACGAGTCGCTCTACCACTGAGCTAAGCGCCCTTGATGAGTTGTAGCTTCCGGATTCGCGACGACGATTTAATCGCTGCCTCGCGCTTCTGCGCCGCGCTCCGGGTCTTGAACCGTTCCCGATGCACGAGTCGCAGGGGACCGCGTCCACGGGTATACCGCGCCCCGATGCCTGCGCGATGTTCCCGGAGACGCCGACGGACGTCCGAGGTGACGCCCGTGTAGAGCGTCCCGTCGCCGCACCGGAGGATGTATAGAAACCACGGCATCGGGTGGGGGAGCTAGGATTCGAACCTAGGACCGCGAAGGTATAAGCTTCGTGCTCTAACCGCTGAGCTACTCCCCCCGAAGGAACTAGACCGCCTGCGTCGGCACCGGCTGTCCTATCAGATTGTAGAACTCTTCCTGCTCCAACGTCTCCTTCTCGACGAGCACGCCGGCGACCTGTGTGAGGGTCGGCATCTTCTCGGTAAGCACCGTCTTTGCTTTAACCAAGGCCGCATCGATCAGGACGCGTACTTCGGCATCGATGACCTGTGCGATATGTTCGGAGTAGTTGCGCTCGTGCATGAGCTCGCGGCCGAGGAAGAGCATGTCGTCATGTTCGCCGTAGAACAACGGTCCGAGCTTCTCGGACATGCCGTACTGGGTCACCATACGACGCGCCAGGTCGGTCGCGACCTTTAGGTCGTTCGCCGCGCCGGTCGTGAGCTCCTTGAAGATCAACCGCTCGGCGGTGTACCCGCCCATGAACACCGCGAGCTCCGCCTCGAACTCGGACTTCGTCTTGAGGTACTTGTCCTGGGACGGGAGCTTCAGGGTGTATCCGCCCGCGCGTCCGCGGGAGATGATGCTGACCTTGTGCACCGGGTCGGAACCCGGGATCGACGCGGCGACGATCGCGTGTCCGGCTTCGTGATGCGCCGTCACATTCTTCTCCTTGGCGGATAGCACGTGGCTGCGTCGCTCGGGACCGAGCATGACCTTCTCGATGGACTCCAGGAGGTTGACCTGCGTGATGCGCGTCTGGCCTTTGCGGGCGGCAAGGATCGCCGCCTCGTTGGCGAGGTTGGCGAGATCGGCGCCAGAGAACCCCGGGGTACGCTCGGCGACCACCTGCCAATTCACGTCCGCAGCCATCGGCTTACCCTCGGCATGGATCTTCAGGATGCTCACGCGGTCCTTGAGCGACGGCTCGTCCAGGATGATGCGGCGGTCGAATCGGCCAGGGCGCAAGAGCGCCGGGTCGAGAATGTCCGGACGGTTGGTTGCGGCGATCACGATGACCGCATCGCCTGTGTCGAATCCGTCCAACTCCACCAGGATCTGGTTGAGGGTCTGCTCGCGCTCGTCATGGCCGCCACCGATGCCGGTGCCGCGCTGGCGGCCGACTGCATCGATCTCATCGACGAAAATGATCGCCGGAGCTGCGCGCTTGGCAGTCTCGAACGTATCACGGACGCGATTCGCGCCGACGCCGACGAACATCTCCACGAATTCGGAACCAGACACGTAGAAGAACGGGACGTCCGCCTCGTTGGCGACCGCTTTTGCCAAGAGCGTCTTGCCGGTGCCCGGGGATCCGACCAGAAGGATGCCGCGCGGGATGCGCGCACCGAGCTTGCGAAACTTCTTCGGGTCCTTCAGGAACTCGACGACCTCGGACACCTCTTCCTTGGCTTCTTCGAGCCCGGCAACGTCACGGAAGGTGATGCGTCGGTCGTTGGGACCCATGCCCGCGAGCTTCGCGCGGGACTTGCCGAAGGAGAACGCCTGCATGGAACCCTGCTGCGCGCGGCGAAACATGAACCAGAACAGGCCGACGAGCAGCAGGAAGGGGAGGAGCGACGGGAGCACGCCCGTCAGGAACGTATCCCCGAAGGTCGGGCCTTCGACAGTGATGGTCACGGCGGCGAGCTTCTTCGCGTCGACGCCTGCGTTCACGAGGGTTTCGAACACGGACGCGCCGGTTTCCTTACGTGCCTCGTACGCTACCTCATTGGTGCCGACGATCGTCAGGGTGTCTCCGTGCACGGTGATCTCGGTGACCGTGCTGTTGTTGATCATCTGCACCAGCTGGCTGATGCCGACGGTCTCCGGGGCGGTCGCGAACGTGCCGAAATAGCCCGCGATGAGGATGATCGAGAAGAGGATCGACGTGACGATGATGAGCGAGCGGAGAATGGACCGCATACGTTCAGGGTACCACAGCCCCCCAGCCGCGGAGCTACTGCTCCAACGTCAGGATGAGCTTGTGGTCGGTAGGATCTATGTTCACGATCGCGCAGGATACGTCCTGACCGATCGCAAGGACCTCGGCGGGAGATTTACCGCCGAATTCTGCCGTCGGAACGATGCCGACGATGTCTTCGTTGAGCGCGACAAATGCGCCGTTGGAGCGGATCTTCTCGACTGTGCCGGTCACCTTCTGGCCGACCGAGAACACATCGGTGACCGTCAGCCACGGGTCCGGGCGCAATGCCTTCAGGGACAATGCGACACGGCCTCCTTCGAGGGAGATGATCTTCGCTTTGACAGGCTCACCGGTGTGCAGCACCTGCCGTGGGTCCTCGATGAACTTCCAGTCGATCTCGGATGAATGGATGAGCCCGTCGAGATGGTCGGAGAGCTTCACGAACGCGCCGAAGTCGGTGACCTCGGTGATGATGCCATCGACGATCTCGCCGACCGCGAGCTTGGAAATCTCGCCCTTGGCCGCTTCCTCCTCAATGGCGCGCTCTGAGACGATCAGCTTTCCTTCCGCTTCGCTGTAGTCCAGGATCTTCACCCGGAATTCCGTGCCCTTGAACTTCTGCAGGGCCTGCACGATCTTGGTCGTGTCGCCGCCCTCAACCTTCGGGTAGTGCTCAGCCGCCAGCTGGGACAGCGGCAGGAATCCCTGCACGCCCTCCACGGTGACGATGAGTCCGCCCTTGTTGATATTGATGATGGTCGTGGTGATGACCGTGCCCGTATCCTTGAGCTCCTTGATGCGCTGCCAGGCGGTCGTCATCTGCGCGGCCTTCAGGGAGAGCTCGCGGTAGCCGTCCTCGTTCTCGAGCTCCATCAATACCGCGGCGACCTCCTCACCGGGCTTGAGCGACCGGACGCGGTCCGGATTGTCGTAGAACTCGCCGGGATACACGATCCCGATACCTGCGGCGCCCAGGTCCAGGATGACCCCGGACTTCGAAACCGAAATCACTGACCCTGACAGGATAGTGCCGGTCTTGGGCAGCCGGAACTCCTCCTTGGCGAGGAGGTCCTTCATGCCTTTTGCGGCGGTAGTGCTCGTTTCCATACGTAACAAAAACGTCTCTCCGTCGCGCTTTGGCGACTCCTGAGACAGGGAGGAATATACCGGAAACGGAGCAATAACGCAAGTTGAAAATATCGGTATTTCCTGCTAGAATACGCATGATGAATATCTCCTGGTACGGTCACCGATGCGTGCGGATCGAGTCGAAGGAGGGCAGTGCCCTCATCGACCCGTACGACCCCAAGGCAGTCGGCCTGCGCGGCCCGGTCATCAAGGACGACCTGGTGCTCCTGAGCGCGTACGAGCAGCCCGCATCGGTCCTGGAACGCATCAATCCCGACGCGCTCGTCGTGCGCGGGCCCGGAGAGTACGAGATGAAGGGGATCGCGGTCCGGGGCATCCTCGCGCACCAGGATTCGCAGCAGGGCAAGGAGCTCGGTCTCTGTGCGATCTGGCGCATCGTCGCTGACGACATCTCGATCTGCCATCTCGGCGCGCTTGGTGCGGAGAAATTGACCGACCAGCAACTCGAGGATATCGGAGACCCCGACATTTTGATCATTCCCGTGGGCGGTCAGAGCGCCCTGGACCCGAAGGCTGCAGCGGCACTGGCCACGCAGATCGAACCGAAGATCATCATCCCCGTGCAGTACGCGTTCTCCGGCGCATCCTACGAGGCAGAGAAGCTCGAGAAGTTCACGAAGGAGATCGGGCTGCCGGTCCAGAAGGAGGAAACATTGCGCATCCAGCGGAGCAAGCTCCCCGTCGACCAGACCCTCCTCATCACACTCGCGGCATGAACATCATCGACGAAATCCATCGGCAGAAGCCCATCGTCCGCTACACACTCTTCGTGTTGTCGACATTCGTCGTGCTCTCCGCCGCAGGACTCGCCTGGTTCACGGATTTCGAGCGGGACGCGTACTTCGCGCTCCACGAGGATCCCGCGGACCGCGCCGAATTCATCGCACAGCAGGAAGAGCGGATCCCGCAACCCCTGGCAGCCATCGGCAGGGGCATCGGTTCCCTGGCCGCGAGTATCGGGTCGTTGATCGGGTTCGATAAGGAAGCGGGCTTTGAAACCCGGACAGAATACGATACTGTTCATCTGCTGCCGCTCTCGCGGTAGCATTCGTTTCCGATGCCCCCACGAGCAAAAACCAAACCTGCGGAGCGTCCGCCGACCGGCGGCGCTCTGTTGACGCGCGAGATCACTGAGGAGATCCAGAAGTCCTACCTGGACTATGCGATGTCGGTCATCATCGCCCGCGCTCTGCCCGACGTACGCGACGGGCTCAAGCCCGTGCATCGACGCATCCTGTATTCCATGTATGAAATGGGGTTGCACCCAGGCTCCAAGTTCCGAAAATCCGCTACTGTCGTTGGCTATGTGCTCGGCCGCTATCATCCGCACGGCGATACTGCTGCCTATGACTCCATGGTCCGCATGGCGCAGGACTTCTCGCTTCGCTACCCGCTGGTGCAGGGACAGGGGAACTTCGGCTCCATCGACGGGGACAGCGCCGCCGCCTACCGCTACACCGAAGCGAAGCTCGCTCGTATTGCCGAGGAAGTCTTGGCGGATATCGAAAAGGAAACCGTCGACTTTCGTCCGAACTTCGACGGCTCCCAGCAAGAACCGACGGTGCTGCCCAGCAAGATCCCGAACCTGCTGGTGAACGGATCCATGGGTATTGCGGTCGGCATGGCGACCAACATCCCGCCGCACAACCTCGGCGAGGTGCTCGACGGCCTGATCCATCTCGCGGACAATCCCGACACCGACGTGGAGGGGCTCATGCAGTTCATCAAAGGCCCCGATTTTCCGACTGCGGGTTCCGCATACAATCAACAGGACATCCGCAACGCGTATGCGACCGGCAAGGGGCCGGTCGTGACACGAGGCACCGCCGAGATTAGCGAAGGTAAGCGCGGCCAGCAGATCGTCGTGACCGAAATCCCGTACCAGGTGAACAAGGCCGAGCTCATCATGCACGTCGCCGAGCTCGTCAAAGACAAGAAGCTCGACGGGATCAAGGACATCCGCGACGAGTCCGACCGAACCGGCCTGCGGATCGTCATCGAGCTCAAGCAGGACGCCTTCCCGAAGAAGATCCTCAATGCCCTGTACAAGCACACGGAGCTCCAGAAGACGTTCCATTTCAACATGCTCGCGCTCGTGGATGGCATCCAACCGCAGATCCTGTCGCTCAAACAGCTCCTCGAGCAGTTTATCAAGCACCGTTCGGTGGTCGTGCGGCGCCGCTCTGAGTACGAGCTCGCCCGCGCCCGGGAGCGCGCCCATATCCTGGAGGGGCTCAAGACGGCGCTGGACCATATCGACGAGGTCATCAAGACCATCAAGCAGTCGCCGACCCGCGAGGAGGCGTTCGCGAATTTAATGAAGAGGTTCAAGCTCTCCGATCGTCAGGCGAACGCCATTCTCGAGATGCGGCTGCAATCGCTGGCTGGTCTGGAGCGCAAGAAGGTGGAGGATGAGCTCGCCGAGAAGCTCGCCCTCGTTGCCGAACTGGAGACCCTCCTGAAATCGGAAAAGAAGATGCTCAGCGTGGTGAAGAAGGAATTCCAGCAGCTCAAGGACGCCTATGCGGACCCGCGCCGCACGAAGATCGTGAAGACCGCACTGCGCGAGATCGGCGAAGAGGAGCTCGTGCCCGAAGAGGACACCCTGGTCATGCTGACGCGCGGCGGGTACATCAAGCGCCTCCCGCCAGACGAACTGCACGCGCAGAGGCGCGGCGGCAAGGGCCTGATCGGCATGGCAACGAAGGAGGAGGATGTCGTATCCCACTTCTTCCTGGCGAACACGCTCGACAACATCCTGTTCTTCACGAACTCGGGCAAGGTGTTCCAGGTGCGCGGCTACGAGATCCCCGAAGCGAGCCGGCAGAGCAAGGGACGCGCCATCACGAACTTCCTGCAGGTGACGCCCAAGGATGTGATCACTGCCGCCATCCCGCTCCCGAAGGAGAAGGAGCAGAAGGGGATGTTCCTCTTCATGGCGACCACGCACGGCATCATCAAGAAGGTCGCCATGGATTCGTTCGCCAACGTCCGCAAGAACGGCCTGATCGCAATCAAGCTCAAGGGCGAGGACCAGCTCGGCTGGGTGCTCTCGACAAGCGGTGACGACCAGGTCGTCATGACGACGGCGATGGGGTCGGCAATCCGGTTCAAGGAGACCGATTCACGGCCGATGGGCAGGGCAGCGGCCGGCGTCATCGGCATGCGGCTGGAGTCTGGTGACGTCGTCGTGGGCGCCTCCTTGGTCCCTCACGGGGCGGAGAAGGGTATCGAGCTCATGGCGGTCATGGCCAACGGGTACGGCAAGCGCACGAAGATGTCGGAATACAAGGTCCAGCATCGGGGCGGGGTCGGCATCCTGACCGCGAAGATCACCTCGAAGACCGGCCGTCTCGTATGGGCTGACGTGACCGACGAGACAGCCACGGAGTTGATTACCGTTTCTCGCAAGGGTCAGATCATCCGCTCCGCCATTAAGGAGGTATCGCTCCTGGGACGAGCGACCCAGGGCGTGCGGATCATGAAGCTCGACTCCGGGGATGAGATCGCATCTATTGTGCTGGTGTAGCGTTCACAATCGGAGGATAGGGATATGCGGATCGTGGAAGGGAAGAAACCGGGTACGTTCGATCTGGAGGGGCTGACGCAGTGGGAGATGTTCATGCTCTACTGCGTCACGGCCGAGGGCGCGGTGAACCTGAGGAACAGTTCGTTCCAGTTCCGGGACCCCAAGAGGATCCGTCACTTCCTAGACAAGCTCGAGAGGGCGGGCTCGACCTGGGTACTCGACCAACCCAAGCACGCGCCGGTCAGGAAGGAGATCTTCGCGGACGGGAGGGTCGTTTGAACCGAGGTCGCGGGGGCACAACCCCCGCTTTTCTTAATCAAGGGAGTTGCGTGTGCTAGAATGGGGGCATGGTTACCGGTCCTGGTGGTTTTCTGGATACGCGAAAAGTCGTCGCGGCTCTCGGGGTGACTCCGGGCATGCACGTGGCCGATCTGGGCTGCGGCTCGGGATATTTCAGTATCGAGCTTGCCCGTGCGGTGGGGCCGACGGGGTCCGTCGCGGCGGTCGACGTCATGCAGGAACCGCTGCAGTCGGTGATGACGAAGAGCGAAGCGCAGGGATTGGGGAACATCCGCACGATCCGCGCGGATCTTGAGGTCGCTGGAAGCACGCAGATCGCTGACCGGACACTCGATCTCTCGCTTTTGGCAAACATCCTCTTCCAATCGCAGAAGAAGGACACGATCATCCGTGAAGCGGTGCGCATCCTCAAACCGGGCGGGAGGCTCGTGATCATGGATTGGAAGAAGGGGGCAGTAGGATTTGGGCCTTCTGATGATTTCCGCACGACGAAGGAGGAGTTCCAGCAATTGGCCGAAGAACAGGGGGCGACGTTCGATCGGGAAGTCGACGGCGGCCCATACTACATCGTATTGATCTTCACCAAGCCATGAACATAGCCGCATTCCTGACCGACTCACGGAAGATGACCTACATCCTCGGTGGGTTCATCGCGCTGACGGTCTTCATCGCCATCATTTTCATCATCAGCCAGTCCGGCGGTGGGGGAGGCGGACAGCCCGCAGAATTGTTGGTATGGGGCGTGTTCGATGACTTTGCCGTATTCGACGACGCCATCACCGCTTTCGAGAAAGCGAATGCGGATGTCAACGTGACCTATGAGATGATCCCGTTCGCCGACTATGAGCGCCGACTGCTCAATGCGCAGGCGGCAGGAGAGGGACCCGATGTGTTCATGATGCACAACACCTGGCTGCCGCGGTACGCGGACAAGATCCAACCGCTACCGAATCGGTTCCCAGACACGAACACGGCGCTTATGACCGTACGTCAGTATCGGGACTTGTTCGTCGATGTTGCCTATGCGGACCTGGTCGCCGGGGAGGATATCTATGCGATGCCGCTGTACGTCGACACGCTCGCGCTCTACTACAACCGCGACATGCTGTCCGGCGCGGGCGTCGCCACGCCGCCCAGGCTCTGGACCGATTTCCAGGATGCGGTGAAGAAGATCACGCTGTATGACCAGAGCCGCAACATCACGCGCTCGGGCGTGGCGATGGGGACAACGGGAAACATCAACCGCTCGACCGACATCCTCATGATGCTCATGCTCCAATCGGGCGTGCGGATGACCGATGACGAGCGGACCGAAGCGACTTTCAGCCGCTCCGTGGACAACCAGCCGGTCGGGGCGACCGCGTTGACCTTCTATACGGATTTTGCGAATCCCCAGAAGGAGGTCTATACCTGGAATGACAGCCAGGACAACAACATCGACGCGTTCACCTCGGGAAAGACGGCGATGATCATCAACTACCAGCACCAAGCGGAAATGATCCGCGAGAAGGCGCCGCGCATGGACTTCGGCGTCGCACCGGTACCACAGATCACGTCGAGCGACGTACGCACGTACGCGAACTACTGGGCATTCACCGTCTCCAAGGGATCCCCGAGTCCGTATGCCGCATGGAGACTCGCCCATTACCTGACCGCAGGGGAGGGTGCTGGTTTCTACATCGGGCTGGCCGGACGCCCGTCGGCGCGGCGCGACTACATCCAGCAGCAGCAGGCGGATCCCGCGATCGGCGTTTTCGCTGAGCAGGCGCTCAATGCGCGCTCGTGGTACCAGGTGGACAATATCGCGCTCGAGACCATCTTTGCCGACATGATCGATGCGGTGAATTTTGGCAGATCCAGTGTTCGCGATGCTCTTGAAGATGCCGAGGCGAAGGTTTCAGTGCTGATGTCGTCCCGCCGTTAAGGCGGAGCATGCAATGCGGTTTCCAACGTCGACAACCACACGATTGATGCTCGCCGCGATGCTCGCGGTGTTGTTCCTTCTTCCGACGTTTGCGTCCGCGGTTTCATGGATCCCGGTCGTGCCGTGTGGCAAGACGGATACTGACCTGTGTACACCGTGCCACCTGTTCCAGACCGGGAAGAACATCATCGACCTCGTCCTGTTCGGCGTCACCGGTCCCATCGCGGCGTTCATGGTGGTCCTCGCGGGAGGCATGATGCTCCTGGGCGGTGGGAATCCAGTGATGTTCTCCCGAGGCAAGCAGTATCTGAAGAACACCCTCATCGGCGTCGGGATCATCCTCATCTCCTGGACGGCGACGAACTTCCTGATCAAGGGGCTGGGTGGGGGTACCGAAGGGGATCCGTGGTTTCAGCTGACCTGCCCTGCAGGGCTCGCGACGATCAGTCAGATCGATACCGAATTTTCGTCCGAACCTGCAATCCAACCACCGGCAGGGGCACCCGCCATGTCAGCGGAATTCGGGAAAACATGCTCCGACGCTAGTGTCCCTCTCTGTGGTACAGCCGCGAACCTCAACGTGGCGTGCAAACCGTGCAACAACATACGGAAGCTCCTGAAGGACGAGAACATCTTCAGGAAATATGCCGGTGGCGTCGCTACTGCCGGACTCCTTGAGTCGATCATGATCCATGAGTCGAGCTGCGGATCGAACCTCGAGAGTGGGAAGGGCGCGTATGGGCCGATGCAGTTACTACCAAGCACGGCGAATATGTATCGATACCAGTGTGGGATATTTACGCAACAGCCTGATGGCACGCAGAAACTCACGGATATCGATGCTGGTTGGCTGCTGAGCGAGGCAAACTGGGAAAAAAGCATTTGCCTCGCCGCCGCCTACCTGAATTCCTTAGTTGGAACGTGCGGTTCAGATCCCCGGCACCTTGCTGCGAACTACAACGGGAGAGAGGCGTGCCTTGTCAGCGTCAGCTGTCAGGGGAAAACCAATACCTGCGGAAGTGGCCCATTAAGGAAATGGGAGTGCCTATGGGATGATCGTGGGCATACGGTATGTAATGCAAAACGAGACGGCGGCGGATATTCTGAAACTCGGAAATATGCCCCGAAAGTTGCCGCATGTGCAGCAATACTCAAACCATGAGCCTCCGAATCATTTTATTCCTCCTGATCCTGCTCGTTCCTGTCGGCGCGTTTGCGCAGGTGACCGAGGAGGAGTTTTGGGCCAATCATAATTTCCTCTACCAGTTCACCTTCACGCAACAAGGGGAGTCGCCAATAGTCGGAAGATATGAGCTCACGACCGGCGACGAGCCCCGCGGCGTCGGATCATGGAGTGTCATCATTCTTGGACCCCGCGACCAATCCGTTGCGCATCAATACTTCGACCTGTCGGGTACCGCCACGAACGTTCCCGTACGGTATCAGCCCAATGGGACGGCGGCTCAGGTCATTGACCCGCAAGGAGCGCTTATACTCACGATCGATCTGCAAGGGAGCCGCGTTTGTGATGAAGACAATGTCTGTGAAAGCCAGTACGGTGAGATGTCATCGAATTGTCCCGTTGACTGTGGCTCGTACGCTGCGGTCCAGCAGACAGCCTCTATTGCCGCAGGGGGCAGCATCGGGAAGCGCATAGGAGCGGCATTGATGGGTCTGGCGCTGGCGGCAACGGGGATCCTCATCATCCGCGGCGTAAGCCTTCTCCTGGACAGACGGCATGGCGCATAAGATAATGCCATCAATGCGACGACTCAAAGCACACGCAATTCTCATGACCGCGCTCCTGCCGGTCGTTGCCGCCGCACAGGGATTTTCGGATAAGATAGACAACCCCCTCGGCGTCGAAGATCTCGGACAACTTGTTCAGAAGCTTGCTGGCCAGCTCGAGCGGCTTGCGATTCCCATTGCCGCGGTCCTCTATATTTATGCCGGATTTCTGTATCTGACCGCTGGCGCAAAGCCGGAGAATATCCAAAAGGCGAAGAAGGCGCTCCTCTATACGACGATCGGCCTTGTCGTCATCTTCATTGGTGGAGGGTTTGTGGACCTGATCCGCAGCATTCTGAACCTGGGACAATGAAGACCCTCCGACGCATGTGGGCAACTGCTCCGCTCATGCTCGCGCAAGCGACGCCCCTGGGGGAGACCGGCGGCATTTCCTATAACCGGCTCATTGCGATTGTCTATGCGCTCGTGAAGATCCTGCTCCAGGTGGGCGAATTTGCGGCCGTCGGTTTCATTGTCTGGTACGGCTTACGGATGGTGATGTCGAAGGGGGATTCGACGAAGTTCAGTGCTGCCCGCAAAGGGTTGCTCCTGGCCCTCCTGGGAGCGGTCATCATCTTCGGGGCGTACGTCATCGTCGATTCGGTGCAGGGAGCTGTGGAAAGCATTGGGGGTTGATATTGCGCCCTATATGCTATTATTGCCCTAGACATGGTCATCACTCTCCAAAATGTCGTTCGGCTCATCGGCGATATCGTCGACATCTTCTGGGTCGCCGCCACCCTGATTGTCATCGGGTTCATCGTCTGGGCCGGCGTCCGGATGGTGATGTCGCGGGGCAATGACACCGAATTCGCGGCCGCGAAGTCGGCCCTCATCAAGGCAATCATCGGCGGTCTGGTCATCTTCGGGGTTGGTATCATCGTGAATACCCTGGCAGCCATTGGAGAGAATCCCACGCGGATATTACGTTAGAAAGGAGGTGCACCCATGAAACGAGAAACCATCAAGAATGTGCTAGTGACGGGTGCAACCCTGGCGGCTGTATTGGTTCCGGCAGTTGCATTGGCCCAATTCTTCAACCCGGTGAATCCGTTCGGCGGAGGCCCGGTCCTGACCGGCTCCAGCGTACTGGTGATCATCCGACAAGTTGTGAACTGGATCATGACGGTCGCAGTCATCCTTGGCGTCGCCTACTTCGTGTACGGCGGCATCCGGTATGCAATGAACCAGCCGGAGGAGGGCGGTAAGATTATGAAGAACGCAGCGATCGGCATCGCCGCGATCCTCGCCGTTGGCTTGATTGTCAACTCCATCGCAGCGTTAGTGGAGCGCGGCGGTCAGATCGGCTAGTATCCCATCGATTCATGACAAAGGACCCGCACAGCGGGTCCTTTGTGTTTGGTGCTCCCGGAGGGATTTGAACCCCCACGCCTTACGGCACCGCCTCCTAAGGGCGGCGAGTCTGCCAGTTCCTCCACGGGAGCGAAAACGGCCTTTCGGCCGCCATACAATACCACGAAATCGAGGTTATTTCAATTCGACCATGACCTTCTTGGTCTTCGCTTTCTGAATGGTCGGGAGGCGTATCGTCAGGATGCCATTCTTCATGCTGGCGCGGGCGCTGTCGGCGTCCACTTCCTCGGGGAGGATGATGGTCCGGGAGAACGCGCCCCAGTAGAGCTCCTGGTAGAAGTAGTCCTTGGACTGCACGTCCGTGTCTGGCTTCCGGGATCCCTTGATCGTGACCATGTCGTTGAGGATCGAGATGTCCAGATCCTGGGCGGTCGTGCCGGCGATCGTGGATTGGATGACGATCTCGCCGTCTTCCTTGAAGACGTCGACGGTCAGCGAGCCCTCTTCGGGTTCGGGTTCCTTCTTCGCTGCAAGCCGAATATCGAGTTCGTCGGGGAGTTCCATGGATGTCAGCAGACGTTGGCGCGGATGGCGCCATCCCGCTCTTTGATTTTATCAAACAATGCCGATATCAGGAATGCCATGACAATCAACAGGAGCGTGGAGAACATCAGGGAGAGGGAGTGCTGCATCTGGCTGATGAACATATTGAACACCCAATGGAACACGGTTGCCAGCGCTAAACCGGTCCAAAACAGCTTCTGGCGGTGCCGGTAAGCGAACCAGGAGAGGGCGATGAAGTAGCCCAGGAGAGCGGACGAGAGGGCGTGCAGGAGGGTCGCGCCGGCGAAGCGGAGCCCCCAGATGCCCACCGTGGCGGTAACTCCGTCGCCGATGACCCGGTTGATGACCAGGATGTTCTCCATGGCCGCGAACCCCATCGCCGCTGTGAGCATGTAGATCATGGCATCCACCGGTTCGTCGAATTCCGGGTTGCGCAGAACGATGAACCAGACGGCCAGCCATTTGACCGTTTCCTCGATGAGCGCCGCTCCCAGGAAGAACCAGCTCGAATCCGAGAACGCGTCGGCATTCAGACCGAACAGATCCGATGCTGCCTGTACGAACAACAGCTGAGCGGCGATCGCAAGGGGAGAAAGGATAATCCCAAGGAGGAGAACCTTGGTGATGAGGACCTTCGGCTCGGGGTGACAGTCCTTGCGTAGCCAGTACGCCAGCCAAATCAATGACGGCGTCAGCCCGATGCCGATGAGGAGTGCGTACGATGACAACATGTCCCTCCAGTATACACCTAGCGCGGCCACGCCTGCACCACGAGCATCGTGGCCGGATCATCCGTTCCATGGATCCGGCCCCAGAGCTCTTCGGTGACGAACGGCATGAACGGATGGAGCAGCTTCAGGGAGGTGAGAAGCAGGTAGACCAAGGTTTTTTTGGTCTCTTCGTCATCTCGGTTCTTCGTTTCCTCGATGTAGGTGTCGGCAATGTCGTGCCAGACGAAGTCATACAGCGCATGGGCGGCCTCGCCGAACTGATAGCTCTCGACATGCGCCGTAACTGCTGTAGCGAGCGCATCGATCTTTGTAGTCCAATTACTCGAAACACTTGTTGATTTAAGGTACGGTTGCACGTCACCGACTTTTCCGAGCACGTAGCGGGCGATGTTCCAGAGCTTGTTGGCGAACTTCTTGCCCATGAGGCTCGTGTCCTCGCCGAACTTCATGTCCTGCCCCAGTGTCGTCTGGTATGCCAGACCGAACCGGAGGGCGTCAGCCCCGTATTTCTCGATGAGGACCAACGGGTCCACGCCTGTGCCCAATGACTTGGACATCCGCTTTCCGTCCTTGGTGAGCACGGTCGCATGGATGTACAGGTCACTGAACGGCGCTTTGCCGGTGAAGAACTTCCCCGAGAAGATCATTCGCGCCTGCCAGAGGAAGAGAATGCCACGGTCAGAGGTGATGAACTGGGTCGGGTAGTACTGATCCATATCGGGTGTCTTCTCCGGCCACCCAAGCGTCGCGAACGGCCAGAGCGCTGATGAGAACCAGGTGTCCAGGACGTCATCCACGCCTTCCAGCGGGATCTTGTGCCCCCACCAAAGCTGTCGGGAGATGTTCCAATCGCGCACATTCTCAAGCCAGCGTTGGAGCGCGACGCCCCAACGCTCAGGCCGCACGCGGACTTCCTCGCGGTCGAGCGCCTCAAGCGCGAGCTTCGCGAGCTCGCTCATCTTCAAGAACCATTGCTTGGACGGCAGTGGTTCGATGACCGAGTCGCATCGGTCGCACCGACCGATGTTGTGCTCGTATTCTTCCGTCTTCGGGAGCAGTCCGAGCTGTTCGAGGTCATGGACGATGTGCTCACGAGCTTGGGCGACCTTCATCCCCGCATAGCGGACGCCCGCATTGTCATTCATCCGACCGTGCTCGTCGATAATGGTCACGGAGGGCAGAGCGTGCCGTTGGGCGATCTCAGAATCGGTCACATCATGCGCGGGTGTCACTTTCACGATGCCGGTGCCGAACTTCGGATCCACCGCCTCATCAGCGACGACCGTGATGCGGATCGTCTTCTTCAGGGGCGGCTGGTCCTGCGGAACCGAGGGATCGACGGACTCGATCTCCAATTCCTGTCCAACATACTGCCGGTACCGGTCGTCATCCGGGTGAACTGCCAGGGCGGTGTCACCCAGCTTGGTCTCGGGGCGCGTGGTAGCAAGCGTGAACGGTCCGTAGGTGATGTAGTAGAGCTTGGTCTTCTCCGGCACATAATTCACCTCGAGGTCGGAAATGGACGTGGCGCAGCGGGCGCACCAATTCACGACCCGTTCGCCTTGGTAGATCCATCCGCGCGAGTGGTATTCCTTGAACGCGGTCTCGACGGCTTTCTGGTATGCGGGGTCCATGGTGAAGCGGGAGCGGCTCCAGTCCAGGGAGAGGCCGAGCTTGCGGAACTGGCTCAGAATGATGCCTCCGTACTTCTCCTTCCACTCCCACATGCGCTCAAGGAATTTCTCACGGCCGAGCTTCTGACGCGTTGTCCCTTCCTTAGCGAGTTGTTTTTCAACCTTATTCTGTGCGGCGATGCCAGCGTGGTCGGTGCCGGGCAGGTAGAGCACCCGGTATCCTTGCATACGACGCATGCGGACGAGGATGTCCTCTAGGGAAGTCTCCAGCGCATGTCCCATATGGAGCTCGCCGGTAATGTTCGGAGGAGCGATGGCCGTGACGAAGTTCTTCGTCCGTTCGCCGGGAAGGTTGTCAGGATTGAAAAATCCGCTGTCCGTCCAGCGTTGGTAGATGTGGTCTTCGGTGGCAGCAGGGTCGTATGCCTTGGGGAGCTCGATGCTCGACATCAGTGTAGAAGTATCATGCGTACGAGGCTCATCGTACTCGGAAAACGCAGCTGATTCAATGCTGAACGAGCTCGGAGGATCCGCCCAGCCGCAAGTTCGCATCCATCTGGACCGACTCCCAAGAGAAGGGGGTCTGGTCTTTTTCAAATACGAAATATCCGGCGACCGCGATCATCGCCGCATTGTCACCGGTGAATGCCAGATCCGGGATGTGGACCGGGAGCCGAAGCTCGGATCCCAACGCTTGGAGACGTTCCCGCAGGAGCGTGTTCGCGCTGACCCCGCCGGAAAGCAGCAGGGACCGGACGTGATGGTCTCGCGCTGCGGTCCGGGTCTTCTGGATGAGCACGTCGACGGCTGCTTCCTGGAACGAGGCAGCGATGTCGGCTTTCTGTTGCGCGCTCAACGTCCCGCCGAGGTCGCGGATGAGGTAGAGCACCGCGGTCTTGAGCCCGGAGTATGAGAAATCAAGATCACCGCTGCTCAGCATAGGACGCGGCAGAGGGTACGCGGCGGGATTGCCTCCTAGTGCGAGCTTCGAGATGCGAGGCCCGCCAGGGTACCCGAGCTCCAGAAGACGAGCGACCTTGTCGAACGCTTCGCCGACCGCGTCATCGCGAGTCTCGCCGAGGATCTCGTAGTCGCCGTGGTCGCGCATCAGCACAAGCTCCGTGTGTCCGCCGGAGACCACCAGGTTCAGAGCGGGGAAGAGGTCGGTGGGCATCGACCGCCCGAGCCAGTTCGAATGGATATGCCCGTCCATATGATCCACACCCACCAAGGGCTTCTGCCATTTCCATGCGAGCGTGCGTGCGAACATCAGTCCAACCAGAAGGGCGGGCCCGAGTCCCGGACCGCGAGTGACTGCAATCAGGTCGATCTCGTGCTCAGGGTCGGAGATGCCGGTATCTCGGAGCGCCGAGGCGAACACATGCTCGATGTTTTCCGCGTGCTCACGGGCAGCAAGCGCCGGCACGACGCCCCCGAACCGTTCATGTATGGCAACCTGGCTCGACACGATGTTCGAGTGCACCGAAAAACCCGTATTGGTTGTTTCGACGACTGACACTGCCGTCTCGTCGCACGACGTCTCGATGGCTAGTATGTTCATGCGAGAGGGATCGTGCGTTTGGCGTAGACCAGGTCGTCGCCGGACCTCAATCCGTACAAGTCATGCCGTCCAAGGATGCGATACCCATGCTTTGCCAAAAAATATCGGACAGAAAGATTGTTCGCCTTCGCATCGCATACCACGGATGAAGACCCGAATTCTCGGACGCCTTCGATTTCCGTGTTGCGTATCAGGAAACTCGCGATGTACCGGCCGCGCGCATCAGGCCGGACAGTGAGATTCTTTATCTCGAGCGCATCCGAATCCTTCTTGTGCCGCTGATATACAGTGATGCCGACAATATCAGTGCCGCGAAAAGCGACCATGGCACGTTTGGCCTCTCGCCGAAGCTCGCGATGCGTTTTATCGGCCCATGCCAGAAAATCGGGGTAATCATCGCGCGGTATCCAGAGGCGTGGACCGAGGAGAAAAGAGACGATCTCGTCCAACCGGGACACCGCAAAATCGTTCGTGAATCGGAATTCCATGTAGCGCCAGCGGGATTCGAACCCGCGTTCCAGGAATGAAAATCCTGTGTCCTAGGCCAGACTAGACGATGGCGCCGTTGACAGTACCGCATTTTATCAGAATTGCCGGTTTGTTCAATATTGCCGCATCGAAATGGCACGATATGATGGGAGGCATGGAAGACGCGCCGACACAAGGATCACTCGAGCGGGACCTTCAAGAGCGGAATCTCCTGAAGAATCCCGGGCCGACCATCCGGGCGATGGCCTTCATCGAAGGGCCGGCTTGGCTGAATCAACAGACGGATGCAGAGCGGATCGTATTTGAAAGAGGGATTACCGAGCCCGCTGCCATTGAAGATGTCGCGGGATTCAGCGTCATCGGGGCGCTCACCCATCTGCACAATTTGAGTCCCGAGGAGCTCGCAGAGGATCCACACATCGTCTACACCATCTATGGCAATGGCGGGATTAGTCGGTACAAGGTTCTATCCGATGGCACCGTTCAATTCGCCAGATTCGATGCACGGCTTGAACCTGATCGCATCAAGCGGGCCTGCGAACTCGGGTTCGAGATCCTCGACTAAGAGAGCGCCCCGTCCTCACGGGCGGGGCTTTCGGCTGTGCAGCAGCCTGCGCAGGGCGTAGTCACTGGCGTAGATGAGCGTGTCCCGTGGCGTGTTCGACACCCAGTACGTTCCCAGCCACGCCGTGTAGACCATGCGCACACCTGAGGCGTTGATGATGCGGGCGCATCGCAGACAGTTGAACTGTCCGAAGACCCGGCGCTCCGGCGTTCCGTCGGCATTCAAGGCGGCCACGTAGAGATCATGGTAGGCAAGGAATGGTCCGCGCCCCTGCCTGAGTTGCTCGAGTAGGAGCCGCTCTTCGGCGTGGTCACACGCGCTCAGGGCGCTGTCGCAGTTCGGGACGATCAGCCTGATGCACTCGGGGTCGCAGAGCCGCTTGGGCTCTTCGGTGGGTCGGTTGTGCTCCGCGACCAGCGGCCGTCCATCAAACACCAGGACCGCCCCCACCTTCTTCTTCTGGCACGGCGACTTCCGCGCCTCGTCCAGGCACGCCTGGTAGATCGGGTCGTCCCGCAGGATCCGTATTGGCAAAGGACACCTCCGGACGCTTCACGCTGTCAAAAACAGAACGTCCCCGCAAGGGGGCGTTCGTGATGCGACAGGTTATTTCGTCGCGACGATTTTTGAGAACAGTTCGGGATGCTGGGCAGCGATCTGCGAGAGCACTTTACGGTCCAGCTCGATCTGCGCCTTCTTGAGCTGTTCGATAAGCTTGGAGTAGGAGATGCCGTTCGCACGGGCAGCAGCGCCGATGCGAATCTGCCAGAGCCGGCGGAAGTTACGCTTCTTCTTCTTGCGGTCGGCGAACTCGAACGACCAGGCATGCAGGAGCGCCTCCTTTGCCTGGCGGTACTTGGTGCTGCGCGTCCATTTGAAGCCTTTGGCGTGCTTCAAGAGCCGTTTGCGGCGTTGACTGGCGACGACTCCTCGTTTGGCTCGGGTCATAGGGGTAGGGTTATGAGGAAATATTCTCGGACGGCAGGAGCTTCTGGAACTGTTTGTTGTACTCCTGTGGCGCGCTCATGGAGCCATGCTTGCGCAGGCCAACAACGCCGGAATCCTTGGCGTTGAAATGGTTCTGACGCGGCTTACGCTTGGTGACCTTGCCGGAGGCAGTCACCTTGATGCGCTTTGCCAGCGACCGGTTGGACTTATGCAGGTTCGGCATTGGAATCAGCAGGCTTTACGATGCTTTTCTTCTCGGGTTGGATGATGATGATCCATCCGTACGGTCCGCGCTGGGGGGTTCCCTGGGCGGTGTAGGGGACGGTCAGTCGGGCCAGGAACTTCTTGAGCTGTTCCAGGCCGCGTTCGGCGACCGCCTTCTCACGGCCACGGAGCGTCAATTCCACGCGGACCCAGTGGCCTTCATTGAGGAACTCCTCCGCTTTCTTGGCGATGAACGCCTGGTCGTGTTCGCCGGTCTTGAATCCGACGCGCACAGCTTTGGTCTTGCGCTCCTTCAGCTTCGGACGGGACTTCGCTTCCTTGGACTTTTGGTACATGTATTTCCCATAGTCCATGATCTTGGTGATGGGCGGTTGCGCGTGCGCACCGACCTCCACCAGGTCCAAATCCCGCTCTCGGGCAAGCCGGAGCGCGTCAAACGTCTTCATGACCCCCAACTGCTTGCCGTCCTGGTCGATGACCTGGACCTCAGGGATGCGGATCTGTTGATTGACGCGATGTTCTCGGGTAGCCAATGCAGGATATTTGGACGGGCTTCATGATACCATGGCAATCCGCCTTTGCCAAGGGTTCAGCGGCATGCGGTCCAGAGGCCGCGTCCCGCATCGCGCGCCTCCTGCTGGGCAGCCTGGAACTCCGCTGCGTGCGCCACATCGGGCGGGTAGGTGACGACGGTAGCGTACCCCTGGCGCACCAACTCCAGGTTCACGAACGTCCCATCCTCCGAATACACGTAGCGCAGGAGCCGGCCGTACCGGTCGGTGTCGGAGATGTCGCGCTCCAGCCGCACCGGGAGGCCGTCCACGAGCACATGATTGTATGTCGATGCCTCCTCTCCGAAACACTGGACCGGTTTCGAAGGATGTACGGTTTCCGGCGTGTCGACGCCGATGTATCGGACGCGGACGGTCCGATCGGGGGTCGCAGGATCGACGATCTCAATGGTGTCGCCGTCCACGACCGAGATGACCAGCACGAAACCGTCGGGAACGGTCGTGCCGGCTAGCTCGGGTACGATCTCTGCCGGCGGACGGTCCAGTAGCCGTTGGGAGGAGAACCCGGCAGCGACCAGGAGGATGGCGATCAAGAGCCGGACAGTGCGGCGCGTGGTCATCGGTACAGGAGTGCGCGCAGTACCTGCAGCTGCTTGGCGGCTCCTTGTGCTGCCCGATGCGGGAACGGCTCCGGCACGATGTCCAGGCGCTTGCAGATCGTATCCAGGTTCATGGATCCCATGCCCAAGCGCGACCAAGCGAGCGAGAACAGGTCGAGGCGATGGTAGTCGGTGGGATCCTCTACGCCCGTGGCCTTGAATCCCGCGTCGAGGAACGAG
Organism: Minisyncoccota bacterium; assembly: GCA_035583445.1. Classification (GTDB taxonomy): domain Bacteria; phylum Patescibacteriota; class Minisyncoccia; order 2-02-FULL-40-12; family GWA2-44-9; genus JAGOPO01. Next base: position 910 of record DATEYD010000041.1, on the reverse strand, counting down.
TACGCCAGGTACATGTTGTATGAGCAGAACACCGCATTGGCGGCTTTCTGGGAGTACACCGTTAGCGCAGTCTCAAGGTCCACCGCGTCCGCCCAGCCACGCGAAGTGTAGCCGATGACCTCTAGGGCGCGCCTGGCCGCGGTGGCGACGTTCCGCGGGCGGATCCGCGCATGGTATTCGTCGATCGGTTTGAGCGTCGACTGGTCGACGATAAGGACGGCGAGGTCGAGGATCTCGTGGACGGATGCGTCCAATCCCGAAGTTTCGATGTCGGTGATGGCTAAGGACCGATCGCGGAATCGCATTTGCAAAAACTATCACGTCGGATATCGTTCCGCCACTGGAGGTCCCATGCTCCTTGCACTTCTCCTCGGTTGTGCCTGCGCGTCGCATCCGCTCGAGCAGATTCGACTGGTGCCCGATCAGATGCATCAGCTGCAGCTGCCGTACCGGTACCACATCCGGGTGGCGTACCTCGTGTGGCACCCCACAGTGAACCGGCACGAGATCGAGATCGAGGACGTGTACGCCCAGCAGCTCGATGCCATCCGCATCGAAGCGCCCCAGGGCGATCGCCGATTCCCGATCGGGACCGTGTCCGTTCTGGTGCTGAAACTGAGCGATGTCCTGACGTTCCCCAATGACCGGTACGACTGCAACGACTCATGGATCGTGGAGTATCCGGACTCGGTCCTCGTGACGATCACCGACCGCACGGAGAAGGAATCGATCTTCCCGCCTCCGCCTCCGCCCGACTACTGAGTCGGGCGTCCCTTTGTGTATAGGTGTGATCCGTGGTATACCTGCGCCTCAAGGAGGGGGGATCTTTTCCATGCTCATTCCGATCCTGTTCGCAGCGACCGTGGCTGCGCAGGTCCCGACGTTCAGTGCCACGGTCGACATGGTGGGG
>DATEYD010000040.1:0-2075 GCA_035583445.1 Minisyncoccota bacterium | reverse complement strand
GTGACGATGTTCACCGCCTGGGTGTCGTCGATCGTCACGCCGTTGAACTGCTCCGCATCCGTGAAGAACCCCTGGGAGGAGTCCAGCTCGCAGCTGGGGTCGAGTGTGAAAGCTGGCAGGGTATCCACACTCGAGTCGCCGTCGACGAAGTTGACCGTGTTGCTTTCTTTCAGACTGCAGTCCACTCGAACCATGGTGTCGTTGCTTCGATAGATCACGCCCGAAATCGAGACCGGGAAGGTGACATCCGCGCTCGCACGCGGCGCGACGGCCGCGAACACCAGCATTGCGGACGCCGTGATCAGTGCCCTGGACCAGTTTCTAACCATCATTTTGTCCTCCATGCATTCCGCTTGAGCCGTTGCAGGTTTGCCCTGGGCTTATCGAACTTGATTCCGTGAACTTTAACTAAAGAAGGGCACGACATTTCATTGTTTCATCAAGCGATTTCTCCATCGCGGGATCATCTCAGGCCTCCGTGCCGTCCGAAGTCGGGCAGATTGTTGTCCAGGCTACATCACAAGACTTTGAACATAAAGAAATTTTTCAGGATGCGACCCGAACGCATGATGAAGGTCTTCGAATCTTGCCCAGGAATCATATGAGTTCGGCAATGCCCGAAGGATCCGAGGTTAACGCCTGACAGGGTGTCAAGCCCGGGTTCGCGGGGATCGGTAGGATCTCATATCACTTGCAGGAATCAAGCGTGCTGCCTCGCCTCTTGGCAATGTCGTCGACGACCCGTTTCCGAAACCGGGCGTTCCTTCCGGAATTGGTGTTACGCCGATGAGACCAATCAGGGAAAGGATGTGCGCCCCGGGAAGGAGCGCGCGGCTGTCGAAGGCCGGCCCGCATGGCCATTCCGGACCCGTCTGTGAATACCTCTTGAAGCAAAAGGCAATGAGGCACGCCTGCCCCCCAAATCACTCTTGACACAACGGCAAGCGCTTTCCATGATCCCACCGCTCACCTGCCGGGGATTGGCGATCCCCGGTCTTTCCTTCGAGATCCAGCGCGCACCACACAGGGTAGGACGCGACCGGCTCCGGTATGGAGGCAGGCACGATGTCCCCGCTTTACCTCGGCACCTTGATCTTCATCCTCGTTTACGTCCTCATCGTCGTGGAGAAATGGCACAAGACGGCCGTCGCGCTGGGAGGTGCGGCCGCGGTGCTCCTGGTGAAGCTCCTGACCCAGGACGAGGCGTTTCACAGCGAGGAGTACGGCGTCGACTGGAACGTGATCTTCCTCCTCATCGGGATGATGATCATCATCAGCATCATGCGGGAGACCGGCGTGTTTCAGTGGACCGCCATCCGCAGCGCCAAGCTGGGCCGCGGCGAGCCCTTTCGGATCCTCGTCATCTTGAGCGTCGTCACCGCCGTCGCGAGCGCCTTCCTGGACAACGTGACGACCGTACTCCTTCTCGCTCCCGTCACGATCGTGGTGGCCAACCAGCTTGAGGTGGACCCGGTCCCGTTCCTCATCTCCGAGGTGCTTGCCTCCAATATCGGGGGCACGGCCACGCTCATCGGCGACCCGCCCAACATCATGATCGGGAGCCGCGCCGAGCTCTCCTTCAACATGTTCGTCGAGCATTTGACCCCGGTGATCATCATCATCCTGGCGGCGTTCGTGTTGACGGTCCGCTTCATCTGGGGGAAGAACCTCAGGACGCGCCCGGAGCTCAAGGCCCGGATCCTCGCGATGAACGAGCGGGAGGCGATCACCGACAAGCCGCTCCTGGTGAAGTGCCTCTCGGTCATGACGCTGGTCATCGTGGGATTCGTCCTTCACAGTAGGCTTGGGTTCGAGCCGGCCACGATCGCGCTTTGCGGCGCGGCCGCCCTGCTCCTGATCTCGGGGCACGCGCCGCACAAGGTGCTGCACGAAGTGGAGTGGACGTCGCTGTTCTTCTTCATCGGGCTTTTCATCGTGGTGGGGGCGGTGGTGAAGGTGGGGCTCATCGCGATCCTTTCGAAGAAGGCGCTCGCGCTCACGCAGGGGAACCTGTTCGCCACCTCGATGCTCGTGCTGTGGTTCTCTGCCTTCGCCTCGGCGATCATCGACAACAT
>DATEYD010000039.1:0-59678 GCA_035583445.1 Minisyncoccota bacterium | reverse complement strand
GGCAGCTGCTTCTGGTCCAACGCGGTGAACGCGCCGTTCAGGAGCCAGCCGCCTTCCTTGAAGTTGCACCAGGGACGCTGGCGGCCGTCGGGGTCGTACGTGTTGCCGTCCCGCAGGAGCTCGTCCATGGTGAGGTACTCGCTGTTCGATTCCGCCTTGCGGAGCCGGAACGCGAACGGGCCGCGCGGCAGGCGTCCGATGTTGATCGCCGTGTAGCCGTTGGTCTTCCTGATGATCATCACGTCCATCCGGTGCTTGTACCGGAACGCCTTGTGCGCCACCGGCGAGTCGGACTCGACGATGCCGATCGTGAAGAGGAGCTTGTACTGCTTCTTCGCCCACGTCTGATGGACGGCCTCCCGGTCCGCAGGCGTGCTGCGGACGAAGATGGGAACCTCGGGGTTGGCCGGGTTGCGCCAGATCTGCACGAAGGAAGCGGTCTCGGGCAGGGTGTCGATCTCCCGGTAGAAGAGCTTCTCCTCGCGGCGGCGGGCGTTGAACATCAGCGCCAGCCGCTCGTAGATCCAGTCGTTGGAATGGCCGGTGACGACGGCCATCTCCACGAAGGTGTAGATGTCGAAGTCCGTAGCCGGGCCCTCGGTGTGCTTGCGCTCGGACAGTTCCAGGATGCGCTTGAGCTCCGGACGGTCGGCGATGCCGAGCGTCTCGGCGACCTGACGCGCGGTCAGGCCGTTGCTGGACGCGATGACGTGGTCGAAGTCGAACGCCTGGATGAGCCACGACACGATGTAGTCGTTGAGAGACAACTCGCCCTTCGGGCGCGTGGGCTTCTCGCCCTGCTTGATCCGCATCGCGAAGTAGTCGTACGCGACGTCGAACCAGTCGTAGGCGAGGTCGAGCGTGATCTGGGCGTTTTCCGGTTGAAGCAGGAGCACGTTCACCCCGAACATAATGGACGCGATGTCCCAGGTGGCGCGATGCGCGTTGCGGTCGTTGTCGACCGTGTACTCGAGGATCGGCTTCAGCGCCGGGTCCTCCGTCAGTCCCTGGTCGCGAGCGACCAGGGATGAGGCGGCGTAGCGGCTCCGCACGTCCTCGTTGAGGCCGTGCTCGTCGTAACGGCCCAGGCAGGTGCCGAGCACGAGTCGCGTCTTCTCGTACTGCTGGACGCTCACGCCGTTGGGCGGGCGCTGGCCCGCGTTGAGCAGGACCAGCTTGGCGTTCTCGATGCCCCGGAAGATGTGCTTCGCGAAGCGCTTGCCTAGGAAGTACCCGAGCCCCTCGTCGGGATGCGGGTTCCAGTGCGTCACGACCTCGTCGCACGGCTGCGGCTTGATCAACGCCTTCATATGACCTCCCAGCCCGCTATCGCGGGCCAGTGGAACGTCGATTGGGAACGATCATCGGCAGGCCCCATTGCCCACCGTATCGCCTACTATTATATCACTTTTCCTCTATATATGCAAGATGCCGTTTGTCCAAAAAAATAGCGTATTTCCTACGCGTTTTGTTCCCGAAGCAACCCGGCAGTGGCGCAACCGTTCTTAGCCGCCCCGCTGCACGATCCGGATGATGAGAGCAGTCGCGGCGACCAGCCCGGCGGCGAACATGGCGATGGCCAGGTACTTCCAGATGAGCGGGCGGCGCTTGGAGACGATGAGGAACTTCTCTTCCACCTGCTTCACCGCCTCTTCGACCTCGTGCTCCGACTTCGTCGGGAATTCCTTGAATGCCTCGGTGCCGCCAGCCGACTGCACGACGCGCTGCAGGTACGTCTCGTTGAAGAATTTGATGATGTCGTAACGGGAGATGATGCCAACCAGTTTCCCGTTTTCGTCCACGACCGACAGCGGATTCGCTTTCGGATGGTCGGCGAATGCCTTCGCCGCCTCCTCCAGGGTGGCATCTGACCGGACGCTCACCGGATTGGGGTTCATGATGGCAGTCGCCTTGATGTCGCGGAGCTTCTTGAAATGCTGGTCGATGTCCTTGCGGTCGCCCTTCTCGCGCGCGATCTGCTCCATCAGCCGCAACAGCGTGGGCAGATGCACGTCCGACGACTGCAGAATCATGTCGTAGCCGGTGATGATGCCTTTCAGGACGCGATCCTTGTCCACGACCGGCATGCCGTCGTAGTCGTACTTTTCGAAGAGGCCGGCGATAACGTCCAACGTGTCATCCACGTCGATCGCCAGGACGTCCTTGGTCATCACATCGCTGACTTTGAGTGTTCCGTTCGGCATATTCATCCCCATTCTACCACCAATGTTATCCCAACGCCTGCTTCAAGAGCGGTATGATCTCTTTGCGCATCAAGAGGTATGGCAATTCAGCGACGCTCCCGGTAAACGTTGCCTGGACGGCATCCCGGAGCAGCTGCTGCGTCGCAGGATCGCTTGCGACCAGGAACGTCCGCAGCTCCTCGAGCTCGACGGTGTTATGGAAGATGAAGTCGAGCTGTCGCTCCTTCATGATATCGGCGAGGATGCCGATGATCTCATCAGCCCGCTCGGTCACGAGCGCCCGTGCCCCAATCATCTCGATCTCAGTGATGCCGACCCGTTTTCCGTTCAGCACGTACCACTTGGAATCGCCGCGCATCCGTTGCGCGAGCCGTTCGCCGCTGACATCGGACTTCGCCATGAACATCTCCCGCCAGAAATCCTCGGGCAATCCGGCGATGCGGTTCAGCCACGCCGCTGCTGCCCGATCGCGTCCGGTCGTGACCGATGCTTTGAAATTGAGGGTGTTCGAGATGATGCCGCCGCACAGGAGCGACGCGACCTCCCGCGACGGTTCGACGGTGCCCTGCATGAACTTCTCCGTAATGAGGGTGGCAGACGCGCCGACCAGCTCGATCTGCACGCGCGCATTGGGAAATGCGTTGGCTTCATGAACCACGCGGTGGTCGATGATCTCGGTGATCTTCTCCGGCGCGATCATCCCTCCGAGGTCGTTGCGGTCGCTGGCATCGACTAGGACGACCTGATCGAACTCATCCGCATTCTGGATGGTCCGCGGATGCGCGACCCCGAACCGGTCGAGCATGTAGATTGCCTCGAACTGCGGCTCTCCCAGGATCCCTGCCACGGCAGGCGTGTCGTTCTTCTCCAGATATTCGGCGTACCCGATGATGCCTGAGATGCCATCGAGATCGGGATGGATGTACGACGTGACCAAGGTCGGTTTCATATCGATAGTGTACACGAAATCGCAGCAGATGTGATTGAATTGACATGAACGTATATTTGTAGTATTACCCTCCCGGAGGTGCGCTGTGCACGAGATTTACTGGGCTGGCATCGGATACGATTCCGAAATCGCCAATGCCTTCTGGGCAGGCTGGTGGGCCAAGGCCGAGAAGGACATCGACCAATTCCTCGCCCAGCAGCGGGTCCAGAAGCAGGGCAAGCTTTCGCAGATCCCGGATGTCGGTCTGCCGCTGTGCCGCTACCAGCGGTACTTCATCCCCGGCTATCCGAAGACGTTCGGTGAGGTCCACCGGATCATCGGTGGTCAGCCGTTCCGGATCGGGTTCGGCCTCCTGGCCTACACCGAGTCGATGGCCCGCGATTTGCTCGGCGAGGCACATGAGTTCCTCAGCGAGGCCCCTGTCAGGCATCCGCGCGTCGGGATCGCGGTCTGGACGTTCTGTGCGCCGCGGATCACGTCCTTCACGAGGCTCGAATGACCCTGCATCCGAACGTGCAGCTCGCCGTGGGCGTCGAGGTCCCGGAAGCCGCGTGGTACCTGCATGGTCACATCCTCAGAGGCGGCATCCTCAACCATCGCGTCATCATCCGCGGGTTCCCCCTGCAAGGCGACGGAACGGTGGGGATCATAATGACCGTCATGCCACTGGAAACTCCCGAGCTGCTTCCGCTCCGGTTCCGCGAGTCCTGATCCTCTGCCCCATGGCCGTATGCTGTGGGGCGTTCTTTTCCACGTGCCCCCGCGAATGCTCCGGCTTCATTGCCGGGGCGTCTTATTAGTGCTCGAGCTTCTTCTGTTCTTCGCCCAGCTCGATGACGCGCTGCGTCCGCTCGACCAGGAGGTCCAGGCGCTTCTGCGCGCCTTCGTGCGCGGTCGTGGCATTGGTCAGGTGCTTGCCGAGCATCGTGAAATCGTCCGCAAGCTTGCCGGCATCCTGCACGATCCGTGCGAGCCGCTTGAAGATGTCCCGGGTCTGCTTCGAGAACTCCACGTCATGGAACCAATGCTGGACTGCGGTGACCGTCAGATAGAAGGTGCTGGGAGAGCAGAGGATGACCTTCTTGCGTCGCGCATAATCGGTGACGTCGGCTTCACGGACATGGTTGATGATCTCGTAGTAGACCGTCTCGGCAGGCACGTACATGAGCGCGAAATCGGTCGTACCCTCGCCGGGCAGGATGTATTTGGACGCAATCTCGTCCACTTTCTTCTTCACGTCGCTCAGGAACTGCTTCCGGAACCCATCGCGGGCGATATCATTGTCGGACTCCGCCATCTTCTGGAAGTTCTCCCAGTTGAACTTGGAATCGATCGGCACGATGAGGTCGTTGGGCAGCTTCAGGATCGCATCGACGATGTCGCCGGATGCGAACGTATGCTGCACTTCCCAAGCCCCCCGAGGGAAATATTGCGACAGTGCGCTCTCCAATGAGTATTCGCCCCAGTTGCCGCGCAGCTTCGGCGATCGGAAGATGTCCTGGAAGGATACGACGTGCTGGACCTGTTCCTGCACGCGCTTCACTTCCTCCTGCAGCTCGGTCATCCCCCTCGTGAAGGACTGTACCTGTGACAAGACGGACTGCGTGGATCGCTCAGATGCCTGCCGGGTGTGTTCCAGCTGCTGGTACAGCTGCTTCGTCAGCTCGATCATCGGGTCGGAGAGATCGGATTTCGGACGACGGAGCAAGAACGCGATGTATCCCATCGCGGCAAGCACGACGACGAGGAGGATGATGGCGAGGAGTTCCATGCCTACGATTGCGGCGTATGCAGCCTGAGGGCTTCAAGCACCGATTGCCAATAGCTCGGCAGTGCTCGCTGGAATTCCTCCCGAAGCGTATCTAGCTCAATGCCAGGATTCGCGTTCTGGTACATGCGGAAGACGATGCTGTCGTAGATGCCGCGGATCTCCTTCATCTGCGAGTCGCGCTCCGAGGGATCCTTCGAGAGCTGACTCATCGCCCTACTCAGTTCCCATACGAACCTCGCGTTGAAGTTCCCGAGCGTTTCTGCGCTGAGTTTCTCCATATTCCATTTATACCACCGATCGATCAGTAGATTCTCAGGAACCTCGGGGATGATCTCCGCGACGGGATATTCCTCTGGTTCTTCAGCGGGCGTGGGGGGCGGCTCCACGATGGGCTTGGGAACGGGTGATGCTCTCGTGGCAGGTGCTTCCGTGGGCGGGTTCTGGATGTATGCGGCGTAGCGATCGATGGCCATCTTGCGCACCTTCTGCCATGCGAGTTTGCGCGCCATATTGTCCACCGGCATGCCTTTCTTCTCCCAGAACTCCTTGAACGCGTTGACGTACGAGGTCTCCTGTACATCGATTGCGCCGAGGATCTGCGATTCGGGCGCTCCCACCATATTCTTTTGGCGCAAATAAGCGCCCCGGGCCATGCGGTCAATGAACGACTCGTTCAGCGCATCGACAGTCGGGAACCCCTGGTTCTCCGGACCGGCTTCTCCGACCACGGAAATACCGGGAACGCGTTGGCTAAGGTCTTGTGCCATATGTGGCATTGTATCATCCGGACATAAAAAGCAACACGCGTCTTGGGATACCCGCCGGGACCCCATTCTGGTATCCTCGGCACAGGTCATTCCATCGAAAAAGGGGGTTGCCGCATGCCAATACCCGTCATCACCGGCTGTGGCATGAGCCTGCCGCCGGTCCGCGCCACCAACGAGGAGATCTACCGGTACCTGCCGAAGCCTACGGACGAACCGCGGTGGACGCCCGACTGGGTGTACTCCAAGCTGGGCATCATCACGCGGACGTCGTCGTTCGACTTCACGGCCCGCACGGGGCTGCCCGACTACGACCTGACCCAGAGCGTCGCCGCCGCTCGCATGGCGCTGGACGATGCCGGCGTCGCCGCATCGGACATCGACCGCGTGTACTGGGCGACGACGACTCCCCGCCAGTTGCTGCCTGATCCCGCGTGCACCCTGCACGCCAGACTGGGCATGCGGGAGAAGGAAGAGGAGACGTTTTCGTCCGCGGTCGGCCTGACCGCGGTCGGGTGCGGAGGGTTCCTGTTCGCGCTTGACCTGGCTGATTCCGACATCCGCGCGGGCAAGCGCAAGCGCCTGCTGGTCGTCGGCTCGGTTTCTCCGGGGTCCTACATCACCGCCTACGAAGGGATGCCCAGTCCCGAACGCGAAGGATACCTGTCCCGGGAACGGGCGGGCATCTACATCTTCGGCGAAGGCGCCGCGGCATTCGTGGTCGAAGCATCCGATCGCCCGGGCGCTGGCATCCTGCGCTCTTCGGTCGGCGTGGCGCCCACGAACAACCCCATCGAGTACCTCGGGGGCGGCTCCCTGTACCCGGCGACCCATGCGACGGTCAGCGCATACCTGCACCGGTTCAACATGGATACCCGGCTCATCGCCCGCGAAGCGTCACACCTCTTCCGGAGGATCCTTCAGGAGATGCAGGCCGCGACCGGGCTGACGATGACCGAGTTCGACCGGTTCATCATCCACCAGGTGAACCACCGCCTGCTCGAGCGTATCACCACCGAAAACGGCATCCCGATCGACCGCGTCGAGGTGCACGTCGAGCGCTACGGCAACCTGGACACCGCGACCGTGCCGGTCGCGTATACCGAGGCCAAGCAGCAGGGCCGGATCCGCTCCGGTGATCTCGTGCTCCTCGCCGCCATCGGCGCCGGCTGGCAGTACGGCACCGCCGTTGTGCGCGTCCCCTGACGCGCTCGCCCCGCCCCCTCGTGGTATCATGGGGATGCGGGGCTTTTTCTTCCTCTTTCTATGGACATGCTTTCTGGCGCGCTTGCGGTTGTTGGCTTCTTTTGCGGCGCTCTGGGTTTCGTTATCTACCTCGACAGTCCGAAGCAGCGGACCCATGTCGCGTACGTCGTGTTCATCGGATCGGTGATCTCCTGGATCGCCTCGATCCTTGCATTGCGTTTATTTGTCGACCCGGAACACATGCGGCTTGCGCTTGCGTTCGCGTATGCGAGCGGGACCGCGATCGCGGTGACCTTCTGGTATTTCGTGCTGTTCTTCACCGGACGCACGCTCCCGACCTACCACCACACGATTGTGATCGGCGGCGCACTAGCGATCATTGCCCTCGCCTTCGGCTCTCCCGATTTCATCCGCAGGGTCATCGATGCCGGCAACGGCAATCGATACATCATCCTCGGCCCACAGCACCTCTACTTCATCTTCTACTTCGCGGCATTGATGGCGGCGTCGTTCGGCCGCCTCTACCAGCGCTATCGCGCCAGCACCGACCGGAACGAGCGTGGGGCGCTGATGATGGTGTTCATGGGGACGTTCGCGACGGCCGTCATCGGCAGCGCCCTGAATATCATCCTCGTGCAGCTGGGGAACGCGAAATATATCGGCCTGGGACCGCTCTCTACGATCATCATGGTCTCGTTCATCGCCCTGGCCATCGTGCGCAACCATTTTATGCGCATCCGGGTCATCGGGGCCGAGCTCTTCACCATCGCCCTGGTCGCCGCCCTGTTCTCACAAGCGATTTTCACGAACGACCCGTTCTTGCGGGCAATGAACGTCCTCGGCATCGTTCTGGCAACCGGATTCGGCACCTTTCTCATCCGAAGCGTCAAAAACGAGATCCAGCAGAACGAACACATGCATAAAATGACGGAGTCGCTGCAGGAGGCCAATGCACGGCTGCAGGAATTGGGGCGTATGAAGTCGCAATTCCTATCCTTCGCCTCCCACCAGATCAAGGCGCCCCTGGCCGCGATTAAATGGCAAGCGCAGTTATTCACTGACGGATCCCTCGGGAAGCTCCCGGCAACTGCCATCAAGACCGCGCACGACATCGAGCTTTCGGCTGATCAGTTGGTGCGGCTGGTAGACGATTTCTTGGACCTGCGCCGACTTGAGGAGGGTAAGGTGAAGTACGACTTCAAGCGCACGAATATCGTGCAGCTGACCGGGGACGTCATACGCGAGCTCACCCCCACCGCCCAGCAGAAACAGGTGCGCCTCGACCTGGTCATCGATGCCACGCGGCCGTGGGCCCGGGTCGACCCGGTGAAATTCCGCCAAGTGATCCAAAACATCATCGACAACGCATGCAAGTATACCGATCAAGGCACCGTCCATGTTCGTATCGGTAATGAAGGGACGAATATCCTGATCTCCGTCGCGGACACCGGACGCGGAATCCCCCCTGCGGTTCTTCCCCGGATCTTCATGCAATACGTCCGCGATCCGTCGACCGAGCACGCGTACATAGGCTCGGGATTGGGCCTGTATATCGCAAAGCAGATCGTCCAAGCACACCATGGGGACATCTGGGCGACTTCACCGGGAACGAACAAGGGCAGCACATTCTTCGTGCGCATCAGCTCAGTCCGCTAGCGTGGTATACTGGTACATATGGCTGACGCTTCGAAGCCACTGGTGTTGATTGTTGATGACGATGAGAAACTGCGCGACATCCTCCGCATGAAGCTGGAGGCTGTTGGCTTCGACGTCGCTATCGCTGGGAACGGCAAGGAAGCGATCGCCGCAGCTCAGCATCATGCGCCGGCATTGATCGTGATGGACGTCCGCATGCCCGTGATGTCCGGCACGGAGGCGGTCGTTGCATTGAAGGGCGATCCTGAGCTCAAGGGCATCCCCATCCTCTTCCTGAGTGCATTCGGCGAGGAAGACGTGGACCACGCGTGGATCGACAAGAACATCGCGCAGGAGCTCGGCGCAGTCGACTTCATGAAAAAGACGTCCAGTCTTTCCGACATCATCGCCCGCATTCAAGAACTCGCCCATGGCTAAGGGAAACAAACAGGTTTTGATCGTCGAGGACAACTTCTTCGTCGCTCAAGTGCTGTCAGAGAAGCTTACTCATCAAGGGTTCGCGGTCATTCACGCGGAGAACGGTGCAGACGGCGTGAAGCAGTTCAAGGCAAACGCGCCGGATGTGGTGATTCTGGACTTACCGGTTGTCGGCAAGCCCGATGGCTGGGCCATCCTGAAGGACATGCGCGAAGAGGACGCGAAGGCGCCCATCCTGGTGCTCTTCGCCACGAACAACGCCGACGACATCAAGAAGGCGACAGAGTTGGGCGCGACGTCGTACCTAATCAAGCGGGACGCCGGAGCAGAGACGATCATCTCGACGACGGCGGCGATGGTAGGCGGTGCGCCTGTGCCCGCCCCACGGGCAGTACCGAAGCAGAAGGTCTCTAGCAAGAATGCTGAGGCCGGGCCGGCGGCGGCGAAGCCGCTGGGAATCTCCGGGCCCGAACGGGCGCAGCTTGCCATCGAGACCCGCACTCGACTCGAGGAAACGCTCAAGCGCTCGGAAGCGGATATTTCCATCATCTCGCTCGTCGACGACATGATGACGTACGCGTTCTTGGCACGCGCATCGGACATCCACCTCGAGCCATTCGAGGAGAGCTTTCTCGCGCGCATGCGCGTCGACGGCATTCTCAATGACGTATTCTCGTTCGCCAAAGCCTTACAGCCGGGCATCATCGCCCGCATCAAGGTGCTTGGCGGCATGCGCACCGACGAACACCAGGCGGCCCAGGACGGGCGGTTCCGTATGCGTATCGTGAAGCCCGAGACGCTCTTCGATGTCCGTGTCAGCATCGTCCCCACGTACTACGGAGAGAACGCCGTCCTGCGGCTCTTGGCGGAACAGACATCGATCAACTCGCTCGAGGATCTGGCATTCACCGACGACAATCGGGCGAAGATCCGCCACGCGGTCCAAACGCCGTATGGGATGATCCTGGCGACCGGGCCGACCGGGTCCGGAAAGACCACGACGCTCTACACCATCCTCAAGGAGCTCAACACCCGCGAGGTCCAGATCATCACCCTGGAGGACCCGATCGAGTATTCGTTGGACGGCGTGGACCAGATCCAGGTGAACACCCGAACCGGGCTTACCTTCGCCGCCGGGTTGCGCTCGATCCTCCGGCAGGATCCGAACATCATCATGGTCGGTGAGATCCGCGATGAGGAGACCGCATCCATCGCAGTCAACGCTGCACTGACCGGTCACAAGCTCTTGGCAACGCTGCACACGAACGATGCGGCAACGACGTTGCCCCGATTGCTGGATATGGGGGTGGAGCCGTTCCTGGTCGCCTCGACCGTGAATGTCGCCATCGGCCAACGTTTGGTCCGCACCATCTGTCCCCACTGTAAAACGCCGCGACGCATCACGGATGCCGAGTTCGCCGCGCTCAAGGAGAGCGTTCCCGAAGCCCTGCTCGGGAACCACCGTGAATTTTTCGTGGGAAAGGGGTGCGACGTCTGTAACCATACCGGGTACTTCGGCCGATTGGGCATCTACGAGATCCTGGAGATGAGCGACTTCATCCGCGAGGCCATCATGCGCCGTGCTGATGCCGGCGAGGTGAAGCGCATCGCCGTGAAGAACGGGATGACCACCCTGCTGGAGGACGGATTCCTGAAGGCAGTCGAGGGTAAGACGACCATCGAGGAAGTGCTGCGTGTCATCCATGAGTAAGACGAATCTCAACACCCTATTCTTCCGACTGTCCCTGCGCGACCGCATGCTCTTTGCGCGCCACATGGAGATGATGACGCGTTCGGGGATGCAGGTACTGGAGGCGCTCGAGGTCCTCAAGAAACAGACGACGTCAAAGCCGTTCGTCAAGGTGCTCGACAGCCTGATCGCGGACGTGCGCAACGGCCACTACTTGTCCGTCGCGATGGAGAAGTTCGGACGTCTGTTCGGCGACTTCTTCATCAACCTCGTCCGCGTCGGCGAGACGTCCGGCACGCTCTCGGAGAACTTCAAATACCTCGCGATCGAGCTGGAGAAAAAGAACGAGCTGAATAAGAAGATCCGGGGCGCGATGGCCTACCCTATCGTCATTCTGTTCGCGACGGTGGGTGTGACAGGTATTATGTCATTCTTCATCTTTCCGAAGATCCTCCCGGTCCTGACGTCGCTGAACGTCACCCTCCCCCTGACCACTCGGATCTTCATCGCGCTTTCCGAGTTCATGTTCGCGTACGGGGTATGGGTGTTTTTCGGGTTAATCGCGCTCGTCATCCTTTTCTTTGTCGCCATCCAGAATCCCCCGATCCGGATGCGCTGGCATCGGTTCATCTTAGGCCTTCCGTTCGTTGGCCGTATGTCGACATACGTCAATGTGGTCACCATCGCCCGTACCATGAACCTGCTGCTGCGCGGCGGCGTGAAGATCGTCCAGGCGCTCGAGATTACGAGCGCGACGTTAGCCAATCGCGTCTATCGGCAGGAAATCCTCGAGATCTCGAAGGCGGTCCAGGGCGGTGAGCCGATGAGCCGGTCCATGATCGCCAACCCCAAACTCTTCCCGGCGACGTTCTCCCAGATGGCGGCCGTCGGCGAGAACACCGGCAAATTGGACGAAACGCTCATCTTCCTCGCGGACTTCTACGAAGGAGAGCTCGATGGCGCGACCAAGAACTTCAGTAATATCCTCGAGCCAGCGATGCTGTTGATCATGGGTGGGGTCGTCGTGTTCGTCGCCATCTCCATCATCACGCCAATCTATTCCATCTCACAGACGCTCGGCCGTTGATCATGCACCAGGAGGGACTTCGCACATCACGGGGGTTCACGCTCATCGAGACCCTGATCGGCCTCGCGGTTTTTGCGATCATCTCCACCGGCATCTTCGTCGGATATCGGAGCGTATTGGACATCATCCAATCGTCCCAGTACAACTCCTCCGCCCTTTCCATCATCGAAAGCCAGATCGAGCTCGTCCGGAACATGCGATACGAGGATGTCGGCACCGAGGGAGGCGTTCCGACCGGTCTCCTGCCGCAGGTCCAGGATATCGTGGTCGACGAAATCCCCTACGAGCTGCACACGTTCGTCCGCAACATTGACGACCCGTTCGATGGCGTCCTGGGCAGCGAACCGAACGACACGGCGCCAGCGGATTACAAGCTCGTCGAATTCCAGATCATCTGCGATGTCTGCCCGCGATACGACCTCATCCGCATGTCCACCTATGTGGCCCCAAAGAACCTCGAGAGTTCGACCAAGAACGGCAACCTTTTCGTCCGTGTGCTCGACGCCTCGGGCGAGCCGGTCGCAGGTGCGACCGTGCATGTAACCAACCCGGCCGCTGCGATCAACCTGACGGACAGCACAAACCTGAACGGCGAGCTTCAGCTCGTCGATATCGCAACCGGATCGGCTGCGTATCACATCGAGGTCAGCAAACCGGGGTATTCGTCCGATCAGACGTACCCGCCCGGGAACCCGCCGAACACGACGCAGCCCGATGCGACCGTCGCCACCCAGGCGCTGACGATCAGCTCGTTGCGCATCGACCTCGTATCGGAGCTGACCGTCAATGTCCGAGATCCTTTTTGCGCCGCTCCGGCGTCATTGGACTTTCTTATGACCGGGGTCCGCGTCATCGCGACAGAACCCGATGTGCCGCAGTATGCCCAGTCACATACCATCGGCGCTTCAGGCCAGCTCATCCTGGACCAGCTCGCGTGGGACACCTACACGCTCGAAGCGACCGATACGCTCATGGCGATCGCGGGCACCGCGACGAACCTCAGTATGATCGTGGATCCTGACACGACCCACGAGATGACCTGGCTTGTCGCATCACGTTCGCCGACGGTCGCGACCATCGCGGTCGCTGCCGCCGATGGTACGCCCGTGGATGGCGCGACGGTCCGCATCGCGGGCGGTGCCTATGGCCGAACCCGCACCACCGGCCAATGGTCGGTGACCGATACCGTCTGGAGCGAGGGATCGTTCACCGACCGTTCCGAGGATGTGGAGATCGGCGGGTCTATCACCATCGCCAGCGTCGACGGTCAGTATGCCAGCGCCAGCCAGTGGCTGGAGTCACGTACGATTGATCTGGGAACGGCGGGAACGACCCCTCAAACCCTGGATTGGACCGCAACTGAACTGTCGGGCACCGATGTCCGGTTCCAGATCGCCGCCAACAACGACCTTGCAACGTGGAACTATGTCGGCCCGGATGGCACCGCAGCGACATACTTCACCGCTCTGGGACAGGGACTTCCCGTAGTCGTGGCCAATAACCGATATCTCCGCTATCGAGCAACCCTCGAAACGACCGATCCGGACGCTACGCCTTCCGTGGATGACGTGACAATCAATTTTTCATCCAATTGTCTGGTTCCTGGGCAGGCATACTTCACGGAACTCCAGAACACCTCATACACGCTGACGGTCACCAAACCCGGATTTGCCGATTTCAGTGGCGAGATCGATCTGCTCGAGGCCTGGCAACGGATCGAGGTAACCCTGCAATCGCCATGACGACGCGCGGCATCACGCTCCTGGAACTACTGATCGCCATGGCCATTGCGACCGGCGTCATCGCGATCGTGACCACATTCAGCTTGGACGTCGCCGAATTCGGCACCGATCTGAACGCGCGCCTGGAAGGTGAGCGCGATCTTGCCCTGACCCTGCGCACCATGCTCACCGAGGTGCGATCCATGGGTCCCGGAGAAAACGGTGCGTATCCGATCGCCATTGCCACGGACACGGAGTTCGCATTCTTCGCCGACACGGACAATGACGGGATCTTCGAGCAGATCCGCTACTTCCTGGACGGGACCACATTGAAAAAAGGCGTCATCGAACCCACGGATGATGAGCCGGCAGCCTATCCGCCGGCGAACGAGATCGTCATCGACGCCGCCCGTTTCTTGGTACCGGGTCCCGTGTTCTCCTACTATCCCGAAGGGTATCCGCCCGACACCGGTTCGCTCGCGTTCCCGATCGACCTCAACACGATCCGGATGATCGGTGTATCGGGCACGACCGATATCGACCCGCTCCAGCCGCCCTTGCCCGCAACGCTGTCCATCTATATCACGATCCGAAATCTTCGCGGAGAAATATGAACATCCACTCAACCTCACCGGGTCAGATTTCCCTCTACGTCCTGATTTTCGGGACGGTCGCGGTTATCGTGATGTCCGGGTTCGTCGTGTGGGCGGATTTCAATCTCAATGCGGTCTTCCGCGATGTGGACGCTGCGCAGTCCTTCATGATCGCGGAAGCGGGCATCGAATATTATCGGTGGCACCTAGCGCACGCACCCCAGGATTACAAGGACGGCGCGGACGATGACGGTCCGTACGTCCATACCTTCAACGACAAGGACGGGAATCCGCTCGGCAGCTTCACGCTGGATATCGTGCCACCGCCCACCGGCTCGACCGTCGTGGACATCGAATCGACCGGTACCACGCTCGCCAACCCGGCCATCAGCAAGATCATCGAGGCAACGATGGCGATCCCGTCGTTCGCGAAGTACGCCGCGGTCATTGGCAACAATGTGCGTTTCGGCGAGGGGACGGTGCTGTACGGACCGATCCACTCCAATGCCGGTATTCGCATGGATGGCATCGCGTACAACCAGGTAACGAGCTCCCTACAGTGCTACGACGATCCCGACCACGATGGCGCTACCGAGTATGGCGTTCACACGCATGTTGCCCCGACCGATCCGACCGTGACGTGCTCCCCGAGCCCGCCGCCTCCGCCGCCAGCCCGTCCGGACGTGTTCGTCGCGGGACGGCAGATCGGCGTCCCCACTGCCGACTTCATCGGCATCACCCAGGCTCTGGCCGATATGCGGACGGATGCGATTGCCAACGGTTTCTACCGAGCCTCGACCAGCTATCCGGGATACGAAGTGGTGCTCAACACCAACGATACCTTCACGCTCAATCTGGTGACCGCCACCATTGCCCCGCCGTCGGGATGCACCAACTATCTGAGCCAATCGAAATGGGGTACATGGTCGGTAGGCACCCGATCAACCATCGGCACCTACCCGTTCCCGAGCAACGGCCTTATTTTCCTGGAAGATGACGTATGGGTCCGCGGCCAGATCGACAGCGCGCGTATCAGCGTTGTTGCAGGAGAGTTCCCTGACAACCCGACCACCTGGCGCAGCATCAGCGTCACTGACGATCTGACCTACACGAACTACGACGGCAGTGACGTCCTCTCGTTGGTCGCCCAAGAGAACATCAACATCGGTATGACGTCTGACACGGATCTGCGCATCGACGCGGCGTTGATGGCCCAGAACGGACGCGTCGGTCGGTACTATTACCGTCCGCCATCGTGGACCTCCGATCGGTGCGACCCCTACCATGAACGCGACTCCATCACGAGCTACGGGATGATCGGCTCATTCCAACGGTACGGATTCGCCTATACCGATGACACCGGCTACGAGGACCGCGTCATCATCTACGATGCGAACCTGCTCTACGGTCCGCCACCGAGCTTCCCGCTCACCGCCGATTACTACACCCCGATCCTGTGGAACGAGAAACAGTGAGTCTGTGGATAAAGGCAGACCAAAACCACGGTATACTTAGTGCACGGTCGATACGCTGAAGCACACCATGCATGGTGCTGCAGCGCAAATTCATTCTTCTTGTATTGACTCTAATATCAACTGAAACCATATGAAGGGAATCTGGCAAAAGCAGAAGGGTTTCACGCTTATTGAAATCCTCGTCGTTATCGGTATCATCGCCATTTTGGCAGCAGTCGTCATCGTCGCGTTGAACCCGGGCCGGCAGTTCGCCCAGGCACGCAACACGCAGCGCTGGAGCAACATCAACACGATCCTGAACGCGGTCGGCCAGCGCCTTGCTGATGGCCGCGGCAGCTGGCGCGCCGGGACCCCGGCAGACTGCCCCGTGTTACCTGCGACGGACACGACGGTCGTCATTGGCTCGGGTGGTTTCGACCTTGCATCCTGCATCGTCCCGACGTACGTCTCGACGATGGTCGTTGACCCCACGGATGGCGCGGATCTTGCTTCGACCGGGTATACGTTCGTCCGCAACTCGGACGGCCGCATTACCATCAGCGCTCCGTACGCGGAGCTTAATGAGGTCATCAACGTCGTCCGATAACGTGAATCGACACAAAACACCGCCCGGTCAGGCGGTGTTTTGTTATACTAGAGGTACGATGCTTCTTCGTTCTCTTGTCATCCTGGTGTTGCTGTTCGGTCTCATTTCGGTTGCCTCTGCCGCGCTCTACCTCGAGTTCCACCCCGACCACGCGCAATCGCTCCTGGTCGCCTCGTTGGGCAGCGTCGAACAGGTGTTCGTCCCTGCCAATGAATACTTCAGCGGCATGGACTTCTGGGTCAGTGATGCCAGCACCGCAAGCTCGGTGACGTTCGCCCTGTTGAACGCGGCAGGCTCTACCATCACCTCGCGTACGGTCACCGTCCCCTCGATCGCCGACTCGGAAACGGGGACTCGGTTCCATTTCGACTGGCCGGCGCAGCTGCCGGTCGCAGCAAGCGCCGTGTATCGCGTGCGGATCGACACCGCATCGCCGACGCTCCGATTGTATTACGCGACAACGAACCGTGTCCTGCCTCATAACGCGCCTCCTGAGGCGATCTACAGCTACGGTACTGCGCGTATCGACGGAGAAGATCAGGCGTATGGATTTTTGTTCGGTCTCCACGAGACCACGGAGGGATCGCCGCCGCAGTTGAGTAATGTCCAGGTCGTACAGGAGACCCTTGGCCAGGTTTCGATCTTATTCAGTGCGAACGAGCCGGTCGACGGCAAGGTCGTTGTTGGTGCCACCACCATCCCTTATAGCGGCGAATATGCCTCGTGCATTCCCGGAGTCACGGCATGCTCGGTATCGTTCGCGGTAAATCCCGGCACAAGCTACGATTATACATTGACGGTACGTGATGTATGGGGCAATGAAACGACGGCCGCTGGAACATTCATCGCGCTGGGCGCCGGCGTCACTGCGACCCCGACGCCGACCCTGTTTGTGACTGTCTCGCCGACGACCTCGGCGACGCCTACCCCCACGCCCGACACACAGCCCCCAGTCATCACCAATGCTCGTGCCGCGGTCATTACCGCCACCGGCGTCACGATCGCCTGGACGACCAACGAGGCTACGAACGGGTTCGTGGTCGTGCAAAGTCTGCCCTACCTCATCAACGCAGGCGGTGATGACGATGCCACCTTCGAGCTTGAGCATGCGATCTCCGTCGAGGGACTTGAGGCGGGAGAGGCATACCGTGCCCGCATCACGACCCACGATATCGCTGGGAACACGGGGATCGCGACCGTCGATTTCCGAGCTGCTACGCCGACCCCTCCGCCCGCATCCCCGACCCCCACCCCTCCGCCCGCATCCCCGACCCCCACACCGACAATCGTCGTCGATGAGACGCCGGACGAAGGCGACGGTGGCGCAGAACTTACCTGGGACGAGCCGGAAGGCGGCCCACCCGCGAACGGCTATCGTGTCGATATTTTCGATGCCAATGGTAGTCTCGTCCGCTCGATCACCGTCACCGGCACCAGCACCTACACCGGTCCTTTGGGCGACGGAGAATACACGGTCATCGTATATTCAAATGAGGATGGGCTGTATCAGAAGGTCGCCGCACCTGTCATTGTGCACCAGCGCACCGTGTCCCTCATGGAGCGTGCTATCGCACTCGCACCCTATATCCTCGGAGGAGTAGGGGTCCTGGTGTTCGGCACCATCGGCATGCTCATGCTCCGAAAGAAAAAGACGCCCCCTCCGGCGCAACCGACGACACCGACCGAGCCTACGGGCGGGGCGATTCCGAACCCGCCGGGACTATGACGATGTAGCGGCGCTTGAACGCGTGCGTGAACAAGGCCGCTGCAAGCGCCATCCGCCCTTCGCGTTGTTCCAATTGCTCGGGATCGTTGTAGAAAACGATGCCGTCATGGATGCCGGTAACCACCACGATATGGCCCCCGCCGCGATTGGGATCCATGCCGGAATGGACGCTCACCAGAACTGGTCCGCGCTCCACCTGCACGCACAACGCAGCGAATGCATCATCTGCGGATTTCGGCGTCTGCCCTTGTTCTGCGAAATCGACATTGAATCCGTCGAACCCGTGGCGCTGCGCAACGGCAACCAACCCGCGATGGGTCCATCCGATGCCCTCGCGATACGCCCCCTGCGCCAATCCCTCTTGGAGTAATTCGTCCAAAGGAGGCACCCGCAGCGACGGGCGTGATCCCGCCCAATAGTCTATGACCATCTTCAGCGCGGCAATGCCGCACCCCCGAGCTCGCCACTCGTGGGAGCCGATATCCGCGTATTGGGAGATGAACGGGACGTCGTGCTGGGCCATGCGTTGTGGACCGTGCCGGATTTGAACCGGCGACCCCCTCATTGCAAATGAGGTGCTCTACCACTGAGCTAACGGCCCGAATGCTCGACTATTATACCAAAATCCCTTGCAAAACACCAGCTTTTGGACTATTATGCGCGGACGGGCGGCTAGTTCAGTGGTAGAACGCTGTCCTGATAAGACAGAGGTCATAGGTTCGATTCCTATGCCGCCCACCGTCAGAACCGCCGGCTTTCGAGGCCGGCGGTTCGCGTGAGGTATTGCCAAAATCAGCCAGATATGCTAATATTTTTCCATAAATATGACTGAGACGAAGACGCTTACGTCAGTCAACAAAGCGCTCCAGGAGAAATTCAAGGGCCGAACGCTGGTCTTCGGGCGGGGCGCCTCCAGCGCGAGGGTCGTAGTCGTCTCCGAGATGCTCGACGCCCACGGCGAGAAGGAGAAGAAACCCGTCGGCGGCCCGCACGCCAAGATGCTCAATGCCTTACTCAAGCAGGCTGGTATCAGCCCGCAGAAGGTGTATGTGACGAACGTCGTCAAATACCGCCCGAACCCGGAGCACATGCCGACTCCGAAGGAGATCAAGAGCCACGCCACCTTCCTGAAGGAGGAGATCCGCACAGTGAACCCGGATATCGTCATCACCCTTGGCAACCTCGCTCTCAATGGCGTGGGGCTGCGCATCCCCGTCGAGAACGTGCACGGCCGAACCTTCCCCTTGGGCACGTACCGACTCCTGCCGACCTTCCACCCCGAACGGGCTGCGAAGGATCCGATCACGAAGATCCTTCTGGAACAGGACTTCGCGAAGGTCAAAGAGCTCATGAAGCAACCGAAAGAAGCAACCGAATAACGCGCCCGACGGGCGCGTTATTTGTTCTTTCGTTTGCGGACGGCGACTTTCCGTGCCGCGTCGGCGATGTGTGGTGCCGTCAGCTTGAAATGCTCAAGCAGCTCGCGCGTCGAGCCCGATTCTCCGAACTGGTCCTGCATGCCGACGAATTCCTGAGGTACCGGATGGCGCCGAGCGAGTAGTTCGGCGACCGCCGAACCCATGCCGCCGGCGATTTGGTGCTCCTCGATGGTGACGACCGCGCCGCATCGCTGCGCGGCGGCGACGATCATGTCCTCGTCCATCGGTTTGATGGTGTGGTTGTTGATGACCATGCATTGCATGCCGTTCTCCGAGAGGATATCAGCCGCTCGCAGCGCCTCATCAACAAGAATGCCGCAGGCGATGAGCGCGCAATCCTCGCCGTCGCGCAGCACGAGCGCCCTGCCGATCTCGAACGGGGTCTGCGGAGTGGTGATGACGGGCGACTTCTCGCGGCCCAAGCGAAGGTACGTGGGCTTGCCGTTTGATGCCGCAGCGACGGTCGCCTTCTGCGCCTCAAGGGCATCGCAGGGAACTATGACGACCATGCGAGGCATAACGCGCATGAGCGCGATGTCTTCGAGCGCTTGGTGCGTCGCGCCGTCCGGCCCCACCGAAATCCCCGCGTGCGCTCCCGCGATCTTCACCGGCTGATTATTGAGGCAGATGTTGGTGCGGATCTGCTCGTTGTTCCTGCCCGGACTGAAGGTGGCGTAGCTGGAGATGAACGGGATCTTCCCGGCCGCGGCCATACCTGATGCGACGACCGCGAGATTCTGCTCGGCGACCCCGATCTCTACGAACCGGTTGGGGAACTGTTCGGCAAACCAATGACTGCGCGTGCTCTCCACGAGATCCGCGCACAGCACCACGATGTGGTCATCTTTTGTGCCCGCTTCGACGAGCCCCTTCCCGTAGCCATCGCGCGTTGGCACCATGGCCATCTTTGTGGGATCGGAGCGATCGGCCATCGGCGCAAGCGTGAATCGTGAACGCAGGATCATGGCGTCGAGGGATTACAGGCACCACAGACCGACATGAGCGTCTTCGAATCGGCGCCGGCTTCATACAGCGAACGGCACACGGTCCGCTGGCCATCGTTCACGCATTGGTCCGCGGGTTCGGCAGCGAACGATCCGGACAGATCGATCCCGAATATCGTCGGTCCCGCCGGGTAGTCCTTGAAGAGCGCGATGTAGAATGCCTGCTTCTGCCGATCGCTCCATGATGTGTTCCCTTCAACCGAGTCGAGGACGTGCGCGATGCGCTGGTCCGCGGATGCCTGGACCGCACGCGCGGTCATCCATTGCCATGTCCCATATGCGAACGACGCACCGGCGAGGATGAACATGGCGAGCGGGAAGATGAGGCGGCGTTGGATCGGCATGGATTAGAAGCAGGTGTAGCACTTCTGCTGCAGGATGCTCGCTTTCATGTCATCGGCAGCGGCGCAGCTGACCGTCTTCTCTTTCTTGCAGAGGGCATTCGCCTCGGCGAGACGGTCCGCAAGCGAGGCACAGGAGACGCGGACATCGTCGGTGCATGGCTCGGATTCCCCGACATCAGCACGGGAACGTGACAGATCGATGACCGGGGGCGGCGTGCCGAACGTCTCAAGGGCATCGTTGGTAATCGCGGCCTTTGCCGCCGTGCTGATGTTCGCCTGTTGGACCACATTGAGGACGCGGTATGCCTGTTCGTATGCGTACCCGCGGGCATTGCCCGCCTCGATGTTCTTGTACAGCCCAAATCCGACCGACACCACGGATACCAGGACCGATATGATCATCGTAATATCGCGGATCATTGGTGTTCGGATTGGATCCTGCCACGCATGGTACGCAAATCGTTCAGGAACTGCTTCGCCTGTGCCTTGTCGGGCGGAATCCCATGCCATTTGTAGTCAAATTCGATTTCGGGGACTCCTTTGCCAGGAATCGTATGGGCAATGATGACCGTTGGTTTCTCGTAGACTGCCTTCGCTTCTTGGATCGCGTCCACGAACGCCTCGATGTTATGCCCATCCACCTCCAGGACATGCCAGTTGAACGCCGCCCATTTGTCCCGCAGCGGTTCCAGGGGCATCACATCCTCGGTCATGCCGTCGATTTGGATGTTGTTGCGGTCGATGATCCCGGTCAGGTTCGATAGCTTCTTCTTGCCGGCCAGCATGGCCGACTCCCACGTGATGCCCGAATCCTGCTCGCCGTCGGACATGAAGCAGTACGTCCGCCACGCAGCGCCGTCCATGCGCGCGGCGATGGCCATGCCGACCGCCTGGCCCAGGCCTGATCCCAAGGGACCGGAGGTCGTCTCCAACGCGGGAAGTCGTTCGCGTTCGGGATGGCCCTGCAGCCGCGAACCGAGCTTTCGTAGGGTCATCAGCTCTTCGCGAGGGAAATATCCGGCATGCGCCATGGCCGCATATCGGACCGGCGTGATATGGCCGTTGGATAGGACGAGTCGATCACGGTTCGGCCACATGGGTTCCTGGGGCCGGTGATTCAACACATGGAAATACATCGCGGTGAATATGTCCGCCATGCCAAGCGGTCCTGCCGTATGCCCGGAGCCCGCTTCCACCAGCATCTTCACGATGTCCTGACGGATGTCATTGGCCTTGAGCTCGAGCTCCTTGATCTTTGCTTCAGAAATATATTCAGACATCAGAGCGACTTGGCGACCTCCATCACATGCTGCACCAGCGATACCGTGTAACCGTACTCGTTGTCATACCAGGAATAGACCGCACACAGGTCACCATCAACCACCTTGGTGAGCGACAGGTCGGCGATGGCGGCATGGGGTTCGCCGATGATATCCGAAGATACGAGTGGTTCCCTCGTGGTTCGAAAGATATCTTTCCACCGTTCCTCGCGCTCGGCCTTCTCAAGAATCTCATTGATTTCGTCGATGGTCGTCTTGTGCTTGGAGACGAAGACGATCGCCGAGAGGGAACCGGTCAGGATCGGCACGCGCATCGAGATGCCGTCGAACTTGCCGGCGAGCCCTTCAATGGCGCGCGCGACGGCGATGGTCGCCCCTGTGGTGCTGGGAACGATGTTGGCTGCGGCGGCACGTCCTCGACGCAGGTCGTGCCCCTTCACCGGCCCATCGATCAGGCTCTGCGTCGCTGTGTAGCCGTGCGTCGTCGTGAGGAACGCCTTCTTCACGCCCAGATGCTCAGAGAGGATCTGCAGCACGGGCGATGCCGAGTTCGTGGTGCAGGACCCGTTGCTCGAGAGCACGCAGGTCTTCAGCGCGTCGGGATTCACCCCCATGAGCACCGTCTTCGCATCCGGCCCGTCCTCGTCCTTTGCGGGCGCGGTCAGGACGACGCGCTTCGCGCCGGCCGTGATGTGCACGCGTGCCTTCTCGTACGATTCGAACACCCCGGTCGCCTCGACGACGATGTCAATGTCCAACGCTTCCCAGGGAAGGTCGGTCGGATCCTTCTCCTGCAGGAACATCGCCTTTCGGTCGCCGACCACGAGCCACCGCTTCCCGTCGGATTCCTCGACGCGGACTTCCTGATTGTACCGGCCATACGCGGAATCGAAGCGCAGAAGATACGCAAGGTTCTCGGGATCTCCCAGGTCGTTGATCGCCACGATATCAAGATCAGGCCTCGTGAGCGCCAGCTTGAAGAACGCACGTCCAATGCGTCCGAACCCGTTCATCGCGATGCGTGCCATATGGAGCCAGTATACCGCCTTTCACGCGGGCGCTTGTCCACAAAAAAGGCCCCCGCCAGGATCAGGCGGGGACTCGGGACCATCTCGGCCGCGGAGACAGCGTGGGATTGGCTTGGGGCGTCACAATCCGAGGCATGAGCACGGGAATCGTCGAGGGTGACGTGTTGCGGACCTGGACAGCCACCAGGACGAATATCAGCCCTCGGTCGTCGACCTGGTGCAGGATGACCTCCCGGACCTGGTCGATAGGGTAGTACACCCGGTCGGGGTCGCAGGCGATGAAGAACGAGGACCGTCGCGTCTTCTTCACCCCGTCCCGCGTCCAGTACACGAGCTCGGTGTGCAGTCCTCCCGGCCACACCGCCGGCGGGAAGAGGAACTCGGGGTGCCAGACGGTCGACGGACCGTATTCCGCCTCGTACGAGACGAGGCCCCGGTACGGCTCCATGTCTTCGGGGATGAGCTCAAAGCCCACCGAGATGCCGCGGTTCTGCGGGTTCACCGGCACCGTGTGCGGCCGCACGTACCAGAAGTGGTAGAGCAGCACGCCGCACACCAGGGTGAGGACCACCCCGGTCAGCACGCCCATGATCGTGAT
The DNA here is from genome assembly GCA_035583445.1 of Minisyncoccota bacterium. GTDB lineage: Bacteria > Patescibacteriota > Minisyncoccia > 2-02-FULL-40-12 > GWA2-44-9 > JAGOPO01. Next base: position 36,140 of record DATEYD010000039.1, on the reverse strand, counting down.
GGGAGTCCCGGATCGGTCGAAGTAGACCGGCTGCTGCTTGGACATACGACCTCCTTGTATACGAACGGAGACCTGACAATACCGAAGGGACACCCCGATGTCAATGCACGTGGAACGACTTTCGGTGGAGACGGGACATCCCCAGCTTATTCAGGCGTTCGCGATGCATCTTCGTCGGATACCCCTTGTGCACCTCGAAGCCGTACCCGGGGTATCGTGTCGCATAACGTACCATCATCGCGTCGCGGTGCACCTTTGCCAGGACCGAGGCCGCCGCGATGCAGAACACCTTCCGATCGCCCTTCACGATCGCCTGCTGCGGCCAGCGGATCTTCGGGATGCGGCCTCTGCCGTCGATGAGGATGAACGGCCTATCCTTCGTGGTCAGTCCCAGGCGCCCTAATGCACGCCGCATGCCGGCGAGCGCCGCATGGTATACGTTGAGCCGATCCACCTCATGCGGGTGCACGACCGCGATCGCGTGGCGGATGTACCGGTGCGAGGCGAGCTCGAGCGCATACCGCTCGCGGTGGTTCGCCTGGAGCAGTTTCGAATCGCGGAGATATTGGAGCTTCTTCCAACGCCCCGCGAAGAACTTGGGGCGAAACAATGCGGCTCCGACGACGACCGGTCCGGCCAAACACGCCATGCCAACCTCGTCGAGGCCGATGATGCAGGTATAGCCCTGCGCGAGCAGATCGCGCTCAAGCGATTTTCGAGGCAGCTTCACCATAAGCAATCAAAAGGGTGAGGATTCTTCCCGATGCAGTCAAGCGATTATCATGTCGCATAATCTGATTTCCGCCTCCTCATTCCCCGTTCGTATGCTATGATGAACGCGTAGCGAATCACTCCCCTAACATATGATCGAACAATTTCGAAAGGAGTTTCAGGTCGGAGGCTGGGTATTGATCGCGGTGTTCGCGCTCGCAGGGCTGTGGCTCATCCAGAATATGGATTACACGGCCAGTGTCGGGAACCGTTCCGACACGGTCTCCTTCTCCGGGACGGGTACCGTCCTCGCGAAGCCTGACGTCGCGGTCGCCGAACTCGCCATCAGCATCGAAGGAACGACCGCCGAACGCGCGCAGACTGACGCGAACGCGAAATCCCAGACCGTCGTGCAATTCCTGAAGGATGCCGGCATCAGCGAGGATGACATCCGCACGTCCAGCTACAGCATCTACCCGATGTACGACTACATCGATGGCCGCAGCCGGATCCGCGGCTACCAGGTCACCCAGTCGTTGACCGTGAAGATCCGCGACCTCGAGAAGGCCAACGAGATCCTGGATGGCGTCGTCGGCGCTGGCGTGAACCAGGTGAACAACTTCCAGTTCACGATCGATGACCCCGAAGAGCTCGAAGCCCAGGCACGTGAACAAGCTATCGAGAACGCGAAGGACAAGGCAAAGGCGCTGCGCGATGATCTTGGCATCAAACTCGGCCGCATCGTCGGCTTCTCCGAAGGGACGAGCGGCTCGCCGGTCCCCTACGGCCGCACGGCCGCTGATGGCATCGGCGGGGGCGGTGGGGCACCTGAGCTCCCGACCGGGCAGAACGAGATCGAAGTCACCGTCACCCTGACCTACCAGATCCGCTAGCCATGCGCCCTATCTCCGTCGCAATCGTCATGGTCCTCATGCTTGGCGTGGGGGTCTACATCGGCATCTCCGGATTGGCGACGCAGATCGCTGTCGATTTTGATCTGTCCCGCGGCAGCGCCGCTGACGTTGTATGCGCTCCCGATCGAACGGTCGCCGCGGTGGGACAGGCCGTGCTCTTCACGGTGATCGGTCTCGATCCCGCACTTCCCTATGCATGGAGCGCCGACTCGGGACGCGTCCGATTCCAAGATGGGGGCAAACTCTCGGTCACCTATGATACGATCGGTAAAAAAACGGTCTCCGTATTCGTCCCGGGTGTCGGGGGTCAATGGCAGCGCATCCCCTGCTCGGTGACCATCCAGTAGATAAGAAACACCCGCTCTCGTCAGAGGGCGGGTTCTTGCCGGTCACGCTCGCCAGACGTCGATGCCCAGAGCGTCCGGCCCGAACGGAAAGGGATAGGCCTCCCCCATCGTGGTCACCGAGACCTCGCCGGTGGGCGTCAGCTCGATGAGTGGCACCGATGGGTCGCCCATGCAGTTCTCCCAGATGACCTGCCGACATAGGCCGCAGGGCGCGATGGACCACTGGAACGGATCGTCAGGGAAAGAGCCGGGAGGCCAGGGTTTGGGTGGCAGCGCGATAGTCACATCGCCCGGCGCTCCCACGACCGCCACCGCGGCGATCTTCCGGACGAATCGGTCCCGAACCAGGTATCCTTCCGCCTGCGCGATGCCTTCCTGCATGGCAAGCGATGAAGCCGCGAGCCACTCGGCATGCATCGTGGGCGTGTACGCCACGTTCTCCACGTTGGCGCCGGTGTAGATCTTACCTTGCGCGCTTCGCATGGCACACCCGACCCGGTACTTGGAGTAGGACGGCTGGGCCCCGTTTCGTGCACGGATGGCGTCCTCCAGTAGCTGGCGATACTGGTACGGTGCCTCATCCCACGCGTACAGCCTGACCCCGATGATCTTCGTCACCTCCCGCATAAAGACCTCCTGACCACGGCAGATTAGCAGAATCGGTACACGACACAAGAACGCTCCAGAGGAGCGTTCTTGTTCCAGCCTGACACAGTCAATCATACCTAGAGTGCGTTTGTGTTCCTTGCACCATGAACGGAACTCCGATTTCGCCATCGGACCTGGCAGAGACCGTACGCCGGAAGACCCTTACGGGCCATGCGACGTACACCCTCTATCGACTACCTTTATCTTTTATTCTGTTTTCCGCGAAGGAAAAGCAAGAATAGAAAGGAGGTGATCCAAGACCAGCTTCCGCTAGCCTTGCCTTGTTACGACTTACTCCCTGTTACCGATCCTACCGTGTCCCCCCAGATATTTAGGGGTCTTCAGGTATTACCGGCTCCCTTGAGTTGACGGGCAATTGTCCTCTGGGATTTCAGAGTTGACGTTCCCATCGCACCTGCGGGTTTCCCGCATGCGACGAGCTCCTAGTGCATCCGTGCCTTGAGACGGCACAGACGCTTGAGTCCTGCACGTGTTCCATGTTCGCCCCGTTCGATGCGCTCCATGATTTCGCAGAATATGCGGAAATCACGGCGCCTCGAGGCCAGGCGGAGAGGATGCTTCCGGAAGAACGGTATGATCGTCTTCCGTAGGTCTCCCCAATTGAACACTTCATATCGATAGCATTGCTGATGGTTGGGGCGCGCATCGCGCTGGAAGTAGACGTTGCCGCAGCCGAAGTACCGTTTCAGCTGATACAGGATCGATCGATCCCGTTCGATCAGCTTGATGTAAAACCTCGGTTCTACGTACACCCGTCGCTTCACGTCACCACCCTTGTCCGGGTCCCGGACGTACGCGGTGAAGCTTCCCTCCCCATCAACCAAACCGACGATATATTGCGGACTCAACATGTTTCGGAGACGGTCCTTCTCCGGGATGCATGCATCCCGAATACTACGACCGAGCTGACTTCTGACGCAGCGTCAAATCCATTGTACTGCGACAGATCTCCCCGGGTCAATGACACTTCCATTCCCCGCATCTCTTCTGCGTCCCTGTGATGTATCTTCCCCATGCTCACTGCCAGTCATGGGTCAATACGACGCCGCTCTCATTGAAGAGCTACGGTTTGCCTCGGGCTCCTTTGCCGTACCCCTCGCGGGGTGCGACTAGCCTCCGGCTACGCTCGGATCGCTCCGAGGGACGGATTCAAACCGTCTGGAAGCGCCACCTGCCGGGCGCTTTCATTGTGAGTGCAAACTTCGAGAACGTATTCACCGCGGCATGCTGATCCGCGATTACTAGCAATTCCAGCTTCAAGGAGGCAAGTTGCAGCCTCCTATCCGAACTGAGGATGCCTTTGATGGGATTAGCTCCGCCTCGCGGCTTGGCAACCCGTTGTAACATCCATTGTATCATGCGTGTAGCCCAGGGCATCAAAGGGCCACGCTGACTTGACGTCATCCCCACCTTCCTCTGCGTTACCGCAGCAGTCCGATGTGACACATATAACACATCGTAGGGGTTGCGCTCGTTGATCCACTTAAGGAGACCACTCACGTGACGAGCTGACGACAGCCGTGCAGCACCTGTCCAGCCGCCTTTCGGGGTCCAACCTTTCGGAAGGATTACGTCTGGATTTCAAGCCCTGGTGAGGTTCCTCGGTTAGAGTCGAATTGAACCGCATGATCCACTGCTTGTGCGAAGTCCCGCCTATTTCTTTGAGTTTTAAGCTTGCGCTCGTACTTCCCAGGCGACCAACTTAACGCGTTAGCTTCGCCACCGGAAGGGTCGATGCTCCCGATAGCCAGTTGGCAACGTTTAGGGCGTGGACTACAAGGGTATCTAATCCTTTTTGATCCCCACGCTTTCGCGATTGACCGTCAGTGCGGCGCTAGCGGACTGCCTTCGCTTTTGGTGTTCCGTACGATATCAGTGGATTTCACCCCTACACCGTACGTTCCGTCCGCCTCTCACCGACTCTAGCCGTGCCGTTTTCGATGCAGGCTTGGGGTTGGGCCCCAAGGTTTGACATCAAACTAACACGACCGGCTACTCGCCCTTTACGCCCAGTAATTCCGGATAACGCTCGGGGTCTCTGTATTACCGCTGCTGCTGGCACAGAGTTAGCAACCCCTTATTCTCCAGGTACCGTCAAAATTCTTCCCTGGCAAAAGCAGTTTACAACCCGAAGGCCTTCTTCCTGCACGCGGCGTCGCTCGATCAGGGTTTCCCCCATTGTCGAATATTCTCGACTGCTGCCACCCGTAGGTGTACGGACCGTATCTCAGTTCCGTCGTTGAGGGCCACGCTCTCACGCCCCCTACCCGTCATTGGCTTGGTGAGCCATTACCCCACCAACTACCTGATAGGACCTAGGCCACTCCGGAAGCGAATTGCTTCTTTAGCATTGCTGCACTATCGGGAATTAGCGGATCTTTCGACCCGTTGTGCCCGACTTCCGGGTATGTACCAAGGTGTTACTAACTCGTTCGCCACTAACCATCCGTATCCGTCGCCTTGATGTAATCTCAACTTCTTCAATGGATGGTTCGTTCGACTTGCATGCCTTATCCACGCCGCCAGCGTTCATCCTGAGCCAGAATCAAACTCTCTTATATAGGCTAGGTTATGATTGACTGTGTCAAGTTGGAAACGATCTGGTCGCGGTCTCTGCATACCACGACCCCGTATGCCTCCGCGCCGGGAGGCATACGGGGTCGTACTACGTTGTATTCGCTTGTTTAGTCGAGGATGTCCTTCATCGGGATATCCCAGCAGACTACCCGAACAGTATACATGACCTCCGGTTCAGGTCAAGGGTAGGCGGAACCTTGAAAACCGGGTACGATTCCTCTTGTCGTATCCTTCACAATGGAGGACGTCATGCGGGTAATCCTCGTATCGGGCGTCCTCAGCGGCGCCCTCTTGTGCACATCCCCGGCAACTGCCCAGACCCCGTGGACCGGACCTGCTGGCGGCGGTCTCCTGAGCGTCGAGGAGGCGCACATCGTACCGCCCCGGCATGGGGCGTGCGGTCTGAGCTTCGACAACTATGATCGTGACCCGTTCGGTCTCGACATCACCGATCTCGCACTCTCGTGCCGGATCGGCATCGTCCGGCATGTCGAGTTCGCAGCAACCTACCAGATCGCGCGCGGCGTGGTCGTCCCGGGTGATCCCCCGATCCCCCCGCCGCCCATGGACATCTTCGTCGCCAGCGGCGAACCTCCCCAGGCGCCGTACCGGGTGATGTACATGCCGATGCCCTTCCTGCCGCGAAGCTCGTCGAGCATCACCGAGATGCGCGATGGCGAGTATGCGATGGGGTTCAGGGTCCTCGTCCGACATCAACACGGTGCCGCTCCGTCCATCGCCATCGGCGCCCGGGCGATCATGACCTCGTCGAACGCTCTCGAAGACCTCCAGAAGGGATCCGGGGCCGGGTCGACCGACGTTCGGATCCATGGTGCAGCGACGTGGGACTTCGGGCGTTTCCGGACGTCGGTGAACCTCGGGTACACGCACTACGGTGCACTCGGGCATCGTGACCGTTTCATCACCGCGGACGCGAGCAACGCGCCAAAAGCGGAGCGTCCCGGCCTGCTGCATACTGGCATCGGCGCTCGGTACCGACTGGCGAACCGTCTCTGGCTCATCGGCGAGTTCGGCGGTTGGCGTCCGATTGGCTACCACACGCCGACCCTGGAGTTCAACGGGTCCAGCGACGCGATCGCCGGGTTCCAAACTACCCGTGGGCGCTTCACCCTGACCGCCGGCGTCCGTAAGCACCTGGGAGCCCCCCGATCCGGCGTGTTCAAGCCGACCGGGCCATTGGGAGGCGGGGTTCTTTTGACCGACGTCGCGATGCATGACCGTCTGCGCTACCTCGACGCGATCGGGTTCCCCGATCCCGCGGTGCGCCGAGGCGTCGCCGTGCTCGCGATCGGAGTTCCCCCGCATGTCCCACTCCCTGAGGGCGCGGCACTGATCCCGACGACGTTCACCACGAACACGCGGGGCAACATCGGTTCGGTCGTCTCCCTGAGCGTGTCGTTCTGAAAACCCGTGCGGTCTCCCGCGCGGGTTCTCTTTTCGCATTAGCGATGCGATTCGCGCCAGGCTTTGATCTTGGCGTGGTCTCCGGAGAGGAGGACCTTCGGAACCGAGCGCTTCCTCCCCGCGATGACGATGACATCCGGTTTCGTGAACTGGGGATGGTCCTCCTTGGTCTGGCTGCCGACATCATGCATGAATCCCGGGACGAGGCGGGCGACCGCTTCGATGGCGGCCATCGCGGCGACCTCCCCACCGGTCAGCACGTAGGGACCGACGGACACCACCTCATCGGCGATGTATTTTGCCACCCGTTCGTCGACGCCTTCGTAGCGGCCGCAGATGAAGACAAGGCGGTCGAGCTTCGCCCAGCGCTTCACCATCGCTTGGTCCATCTGTTTCCCCCGCGGCGAGAACAGGATGACAAGAGCCTTCTTCGATGCGCCTCTTATCAGGTCGCGGACCGCTTTCATGATGGGCTCCACCTTCATCACCAACCCGGGGCCGCCCCCGTAGGGCGTTCCGTCCACCGTCTGGTGCCGGTCGGTCGTCCATGTGCGAAGGTAGTGGGTGCGCACCGAAATGAGCCGTTTCTTGATGGCTTTCGAGATCAGGGATTCTCCGAGGAATCCACTGAAGATGTCAGGGAAGATGGTGATGATGTCAAAACGCTTCATGTGCGGATGCAAGGCCCGCCACTCGGGCGGGCCTTGATCTGAATACTACTGCAGATCCCCCAGGATCTCCTCGACATCCCGGGAAGCGCCTTCTTTGGACCCCATGAGTCCCTTGTCCAAGCGACCGCCCTCAGGCTCCTCGATGCGCACGTTCACGCGCGAGTTAGAGCGCATGCCCACGATGCGGGCAAGCGTGCGGACCGCTTTCGCGGTGGAGCCGCTACGACCGATCAGGAGGCCCATGTCTTCGGGCGACACCTTCACGGTCAGGAGCACTCCCAGCTCATCCACCGTCCGAGTCACCTGCACTGCCTCCGGCTTGGTAACGATGTTCTTGATCACATACTCTACGAACTCCCGGTCATGATCGTCTGCCATGCGGTTATGCGGTTAGTCAGATACCCGCCTATAATACCACGATTCCGTTATACGACAAGGTTCAGGAGCTTGCCCGGCTTGTAGATGACCTTCCGGGGCTCACCTTCAGCCAGGTACCGTTCGACGCCCGCATCTTGTTTGGCGGCAAATACCGCCTCGGCCTCACCTGCATCCGGTGCAAGTGTGATGTGCCCACGGAGGATGCCGTTGACCTGCACGGGTATTTCGACGGTCGAGGTTTTCAGGATATTCTCATCATATTCAGGCCACGATTCGTCGTGGATCCCCTTCTGGAGTTCCTCGGACAATTCGGGAGCAAACGGTGCCACGATTGCCAGAAATCGTCCTCGCTGTTTCTTGGTGAGCCCCGAATTGTGCTCCTCGATCAGGTTCAGCGTCTTCATGAGTTCACTGATCGCGGTGTTGTATTTCAGTTCCGGGATGTCCGCGCTGACTTTTTTAGTCGCTGCATGTAACGCACGCTCCACATCGGGATCCTCCTCACTCACGGGTTCCTTCTCATACAGCGCGCGTACACGTTTGAGGAATCGGTGTACGCCGGTGATCCCGTTCGGGTCCCATGGCATGGTCTGGTCGGAATACGGCCCCATGAACGCCAAGTACATGCGCACCGTGTCCGCGCCGTAGGTCTTCACCTCGTGGTCAGGGTCGACCACGTTCCCGCGGCTTTTCGACATGCGATTGCCGTCGGCGCCAAGGATGACGCTATGGTTGCGACGCGTGGTGAACGGCTCATTGAACGACAGGTGTCCGCCGGCGTGCAGCGCCTTGGTGATGAACCGCGCATAGAGCAAATGCATCGTGTTGTGCTCCGGTCCACCGATGTAGAGCGGAACCGGCATCCATTCTTTGAGGTGTTTGGGATCGGCGAATTTCTTCGCGTTCTTCGGGTCCGCGTAGCGCAGGAAGTACCAGCTGGAATCCACGAAGGTGTCCATGGTGTCGGTCTCGCGCTCTGCGGGTTCCCCGCATGTCGGACATTTCACTTTGAGCCAATCCCCTGCTTTCGCCAGCGGTGAACGCCCGTCATTAGCCGGCTTGAAGTCCTCCAAAGCAGGCAATTTCACGGGCAGATCGTCCTTCGAGACCGGCACGTACCCGCAGGAGGGGCATTTGATCATGGGAATCGGGCACCCCCAGTATCGCTGACGGGACAACACCCAGTCTCGGAGCTTGTATTGCGTCTCCGATCTGCCCATCCCCTTCTCCTTCAATGCCTTGGTAATTGATTTCACCGCATCTTTAGCATTCAGACCATTGAATGCTTCCGAATTGATCAAATTTCCATCTCCTTCGTAAACAGCCTTACCGGCAAGTATAGATTCTCGCTGATTCTGTGTCTGGCGTTGCGCATCTGACAGCGTATCGCCAAGTTGAGCGACTAACGATTCTGGCGGATCAATAACGCATGTGACAGGAATATTGAATTTGTTTGCGAATTCATAATCCCGCTGGTCATGCGCAGGCACCGCCATGATCGCACCGGTCCCGTAAGATCCGAGCACGTAGTCGGCCACCCATACAGGGACTGTTTCGCCGGTCAGTGGATGCACCGCTGAGGCACCGGAATCGACCCCCGTTTTCTCCTTTCCGCCCTCTAAGCGATCGAGCTCGCGCTTGCCCAGAGCTTCCTCTATATATGCACGCACATGGTTTGGTGCGTCCCAGCCCGTAGAAAGCCACTTTTTGCCCAGTTCCGGGGAGATGACCAGAAAGGTAGCGCCGAAGAGCGTATCGGCACGGGTCGTGAACGTTTCCAGAATGTTCTCCTCATCCTTGATCCCGGGCACCCGAAGCGGCCACTTAATCAGTGCGCCGGTCGATCGCCCGATCCAGTTCCGTTGTGCGGATTTGATGGTTTCGGTCCAATCCAAGTCCTCAAGGTCGTCTGCGAGGGCGTCGGCGAACGCGGTCGTCTTGAACATCCACTGTTCCAGTTCGCGCTGTTCGACGGGGCTGTCGCACCGCTCGCAGCAGCCATCCGTCACTTGCTCGTTAGCAAGGACCGTCTTGTCCTTCGGACACCAGTTCACGATCGTGCTCGCTCGGTATGCGAGCTTCTGTTCGAAAAGCTTCAGGAAGATCCACTGGGTCCACCGGTAGTAATCGGGATGCGAGGTGTTCACCAGCCGGTCCCAATCGAACGATGCGTGCATGTTCTTCAGCTGCTGGGTCATGCGTTCGACGTTCGTTTCGGTCCAGTTCGCAGGTGTCGTTCCGTGCTTGATGGCGGCGTTCTCCGCCGGCAGGCCGAACGCGTCGAATCCGATGGGATACATGATCTCGTACTCGCCCTTCATGCGCAGGTAGCGCGCGAGGATGTCGGAGACCGCAAAGGTGTACCAGTGCCCGATGTGCAAATCACCCGAGGGGTACGGGAATTCCACAAGGAGCATGTATTTCCTGCGAGCCATTCTCAGTCAACGATAAAGCAAAAACCGGCTCCCTTCAAGCCGGTTTTTGCTTCACCAGAATCCACCCAGAGTATATCACTTCGTCCCGAGGATGACCACGAAGTCAGCTGTGGACGACGCTTCTCCCTGGGGCAAGGTTGAGACTGCTTTGACGCCGAATTCCTCTTCCAAAGCCGCTAAAGCACCAGGTTTTGCGCCTTTGCTGAGGTCTACCAATGTCGTGCCGGTGTAGATGTTCTTACTGGCATCGGATGCCGAGGTTTTGACGATCCAGGCATATTCGCTCTTCAGGCCGCTTGCTGTGGTCCCCGCAAGACCTGCAGTCTTGGTGCCGTTGCGCACCTCGACCGATGTCTCCTCAGGTGGGATCGGCGTGGCCAGGGGTTCGCTGTCTGATGCGGTCGGCGCGGGAGACTCGTCCGCACGGACAACCGGGCCGACGTTCACCAGCTTGTCAGCGATGGGGTCGAAGATGATGGCGCGGTTCGCGAAGTAGATGAGGATGTCACCGTCTTTCGCATCGCGGAAGAACGACTGCTGGCGTGCGCGCTCTTCGGTGTCGTCGAGGACGACCGCGGACGGCTGCTCTCCCTCCGGGATCGCGACGAACGTCGCGAGGTGGTCAACCACGCGCTGCACCTGCTCATCCGTCAGCTTCGCCCCCAAGTTCGTGGATAGCTCCGCAAGATCGCTCACGGACTGCGAGCGCCATGCGAACCACCCGCCGACCCCTACCACCGCTACGATCGACAGACCGACTATGAATTTTGCTCCGGTACTCATCTGGTGATTTCGGCCACCCTCCGCGGCCGTTTGTTATCGCCCCTATCTTATCAGTGTGGAATGGGAAGTAAACCCGCCCCGTCTATAGCCTGGGGATATGTAGGTTTACGAAGATTGGTCCTCTGCGGGTGTTGGTTCGGGAGTTGGTTCTGGGGCCGATTCGGGGGTAGGCTCCGGAGTGGGCTCGGGCGTCGGTTTGGGGGTGAGCTCGGGAGCGGAGATTGGTTCCGTTATATCCGAGGGAACCGGAGATTCCGATGAGATCGGGGTTTCGGCTGTTATGGGTGATGGCTCAGGAGTTGAAATCGATGGGGTCGGTTCAAGAGTCGTCGAACCACAAGGACCAAGGATGGTGCGCAGGATGCCGTCCACCATCTGGAGACAGTAGTAGCCACCAGTAGATCGGTCTTTGATGGTGACGCCGGTCTCAAGCTCGACGGAATCCGCACGCACTCGATCAGCCTGAATGCTTCCCTGTTCGAATCCGATGCCCAGAAGGTCTTTGAACATGCCGATAATAGAGGAGAAGAGACCCGAAAGTGCGGAATTGCCTGATTCCTCTGTTCGTATTCCGGTCTGCATCGCCATCAACTCTTCCAACCGGTACTGTCGTGACGCCAGCTCCTGAATGGACCCCGCGAGGACCGCGGTCATGATTTGGTAGTTCACGCTGAAGATCTCGCCTTCCTGATAGAGGGCAAGCAACGGGCTGACCGAGGCGACCTCTTCGGCGATGAAGCCGAGAGAGGGTTCGCCGCTGTGCTTCCAATCGAATGTGACCGGACGAAGCTGGGAGACCCAATCCAATCCATGGGTTAGGTCCTGAACGTTCTCCTTGAAACGTAGAGCCGAGGGAGTGCATGTCGCTGCATGAGTAATGATGCCCGTAACAGGATCACGGCAGACGAAGTTGTATCCGGCACCGGTTGATGCCAGATTTGTGAAATAGACGCCGCCGCTGATAGAAGCAAGACCAGTAAGTTCGAAGTTGCCGGAGATGGAAGTATTGGCGTTGAACGAGAGATAGTCGTTGTCAAACTCGCCGTAGATGAGCGGGGTCGCGGTATCAGAGTTGTCGATATAGAGCCGATTGGAACCCGTCTCGGAGTAGCCGGCAGAACGGCCGATGAAGACGTTGCCGGAGCCTAGTGCGCTGTATCCTGCGCTGGCTCCGAGCGCGAGGTTGTCGGAGCCCGTGGTGAGACGAAGAGCAGCATCACCGATCGCGACGTTCTCATGTCCTGAAATATTGTTTTGGAACGCAGCGTAACCGATGGCGACGTTGTGAGAGCCAGTGGTGTTGGAAGTAGCGACTGCATTGCCGATGGCGATGTTGTAGGAACCGGTGGTATTGGCCATGAGCGCCTGGAAGCCGTAGGCGCTGTTTCCCGCTCCTGTGGTGTTGTCACCGAGCGCCAGGTAGCCGATCGCGGTATTCCAGTGTCCGTCCGTATTGTCGGTCAACACCTGATAACCCATGGCGATATTGCCGTGTCCGGTCGTGTTGGTGTCCAGAGATTGGTAGCCGATACCCGTGTTCCAGTAGCCGGTGGTATTGGCACTTCCCGGCCCAACGCCTACCCAAGTGTTTCCCAACCCCTTCACACTGAGAACACTGGAGCCCGCGATACGGAATGCCGCCCCTGACGATGCAAGATTGATGTCGCCCGGGGTGCCGATCTCGAGTTTGTATCCGGGCGTCGTCGTCCCGATGCCGACGTTGTCGGTGATGGTCGTGAGGCGAACAACCGTCCCATCGTCGGTCCAGCCTCCGGCCGACGCCGGCGAAAACAGGCTTCCATTGATGTACAGCTGGCTCACCGAAGCGATGTTCGCTTCCAGGGTGCCCGAGACCGAGGCATTGGTGGCGAAGAGGTTGGACCACTTCAATGCCGAGGTGCCCAGGGAGTACGTGTTGTCGATGGTAGGGATCCAATTGGAGGAGACGGTGCCTCCCAGCTCGAAATTGCCGGAGACGGAGGCGTGAGAACCGAACCATGACGCACTGGCAAATCCTGTAAATCCGTTCACCAATAATCCGCCCGCGCCGACGTTTAGCCCGTTGCGCACAAGCAGGTTATTGCCAATATCGACATCATTCCATGTCGCAATACTGTTCGCGCTGAAGCTACCTGCATCAAGCGCATGTACTTGGAGGCCCCCTACGTCAACGATATGGAAGCCACCGTTTCCCGGACTCGTGTTGGATACATATGCATATCGCCCGGCAACAAAGACGTCGTCCTCAGACCCATCGGACATATTGATCGTTCCAACGATCGAGGGGGTGCTGGGCGTACTGACATCGATAATCTTGAGTCCGCCATCTTGATCAGCAACGTATGCGTATTTTCCGGCGACCACGACACTCGTGGGGGTTCCGCCTGTTGCAAGGGCGGTCACTAATGTTGGATTCGTTGGATCGGAAACGTCGAGAATCACGAGACCACCACCGAAGTCAGCAACGTATGCGTATCGACCGACGACGACAGCCTCCTGACAGAATCCGGATGTATCGTATGTCGTCACAACCATTGGATTTGTCGGTTCCGAGATATCAACGATATCGAGGCCTGCTGCGCCTGCCCCGACAAAAAGATAGGAACCATGAACGGTCGCGCTATTAATTGATCCGGATGCGCCAACCGTGCCCACCACTATAGGATTTGATGTATTGGAGATATCAATAACGCTGATCGTGGAATCATGACCAAGGTAAGCGTACCTTCCGGATACATCGACGGCCCGAGCAGCTCCCGATGAATCATATTGCCCCGCGAATATTGGAGCTGCTGGATTTGAGACATCAAAGATGACGAGCCCATTCGAATCGTTCGCTAAGTAGGCATATTGGCCGGCAACAACGACATCGAGACCCAGTCCGCCAATGGTGGTGGTACCCACCATGGACGGTGACGCGGGATTTGATATATCGATAACCACGAGTCCGGTTGATTGTGCTGTGTACGCATATTTTCCCGAAACGTATGCGGCATATACATTGTTGCCGAGCGGGTTCACACGGGATCCGACCAGCACCGGAGAGGCCGGCGTCCCTAAAGTAGTTGCCAGAGAATTCGAGGCAACTGACAACACGTTCCAGTGCGTGGAGAACGCATCCGAAGTACTCGGCGCTCGAACAAAGAGGTCGCCATCGCGAACAACGAGCCCGTAAGACTTCGCGGAGTCCGATTCGGTGAGCTTCAGTATGTCGATGGTGCCGTCACCAGTGATCTCGAGTGTCGCGGAAAGGGATGACGCCCCCGCAGGGTTCCAGAGCACTCCCCCAATGTAGAGGCTTGACACCGATGCGGTTCCGAGGACTTCGAACTCCGTCTCCGGCGTGGTGTCCCCGATCCCGACGTTGCCGGTGCCCAGGAAGTAGAGGTCACCGGATACGGAGGCCCACCCGAGCTGGGAGTTGATGTACTTGAGGTTGGCCAGGAGGGAGCCGTTCTGATCTGCCGTGATTCCTGAGGAATCGTAGGAATCTGAGGCGACCGAATCGAAGATCTCCTCCAGGGTGTGCATCGTAGAGTCGGGTAATGCCGAGGGGGTCAGGGAGCCGGCAGAGGTCGCCACGGCCAATACCAGGACCGAGAGGAAGGCGGCCAGGGATGCCTTGTTCAGGGAGTGGGAGGGAGGAGGCATCATATGCGGATGAGTTTTCTTTTTGCATGAGCCCAAATGCCGGATACCGCAAGGAACGCGATGCCTAGCACAGCGCGACCTGTTGTAGGATTCAACAGATATGCCATCGGCACGACGATCACACCGATAACAAATGCGGTTGTCCCGATGGTCCGGGTTGTTTTATGCATCTGCGACTGACGTCCACGCAGCCAATTCCTGAGCGCCTCGCGTCCAGCCAGAATAGCTCCGGCAAGGACCGTCGCGGTCGCGATGAGCGATAGGATCTCGATCAGTGGCGTATTCTCACGAAGTACCTCAGCAATTGCGGCGACGTTTGGGTGCATCAGCGCGTATACCTCATCGACCCCCTCGGCCATAGCCCCGACCGGAAGACGAGGCCGGCCAGCAGAAAATCCGATGGCAAATAGGAAGAACAGCACCGACAGGATAAGACCCGACGGCCCTGTTGAAGGTTGAGGTGCCGACGAAATCGATGGGGACAGCGGTGGCGGAGCGTGGGCTGGGGGTCTGGGCGGAGCCTGCAGCTCACTCTTGCCGACAACAATCGTCTGCGTCATCCATCCGGATTTCAGGCGAATGCGTTCACGAGTCTCCCGCTGCGGGCTGACATTGGCAGGTGTATGTGCGACGAGGTCGTATTCGTGCCCCTTTTCGGCGGACAGAATGTAGCGCCCGAATTCGTCAGACACGGAGAATGTAACGCGTCCGCCATCAGGTTCATTCAATGTAATGAGCGCGAACGCCAGCCGCTGGCCGGTTCTTGCATCGATGGTAGTGCCGTATGGTCGGAAATGCGCCAAAAGGCGGAAGAGGTTCGCGGCAAGGAATACGATGAGGATGATGAGGTTCTTCGTGTTGGGAACCAGATACAAGTTCAGAGGCACCAATATGAGACCGGCGTAGAAGCCGAGGTTCAGTATGCGGTCGATGAGCGGACCGGTCATCGAGCGCCCGAAGCCGCTCAGGCCGGCGCGGAAGCTCGCGGTTGAATCCATCGGAATATTGAAGGTGAGAGCCGAATCGGAACGAACCGAGATCGATCCGCCCTGGTAGACATGGTCATAGACGAAGTAATCCGTACCTGAGGTGATGAGCGAGGAAGGGAAATGGAATCCTGGCTTCGCGACGCGGATCGAAATTTGTACCTGTTCTCCCGCATGGAGCATCGAGGGCGATAGCAAGAATCCGTATCTCCCATCCCGATCCGCATACCGCGTTTCAAGAACGCGACCCACGGCATCCAAGAGTTCGGTCTTTGCGAGCGGTACGGGACGCTTCGTGCGTGTATCATAGACTGTTCCCCATACGCGAGCGCGCTTCTTCAGACCGACGACTTGCAGCATCGAAAACGTGGCGGCAGCAACCTCTTGTTGGAGCAGCATGGCAACGATTCCTAGAACTGCTATCAGCGAGCTAACCGCGGTCGCTCCGCACGCGCCTGTCTGTACTGCGCTGTCATCGCATGCGTCTGAAATACCACCCACAATAGCGCCAATGACACCGAATATCGCCCGAGCAGCGACATCTAGTCCTCTACCGATGACCTCGGTTGGCGGACGCTCAGTTGGCGGTACGGTGGTTGTCGGCGATGGTGCAGTTGTTGGCGTAGCCGGCGGCGGCGTGGTCGTAGGAGTCACTATTGGAGATACAGACGGTGTCGTTGTCGGCGTTGTCGTTGGTATTACAGTGGGTGCTACCGATATCGTGGGCGAAGCAGTTGGTGTCACACTTGCGGTTGGTGTCGCCGTTGCAGGAGGAGGCAACATAATTGGAGGAACGCCCGGCGGAGAACTTGTCGTTGGTGTCGGCGTGGCAGTTGCGCTGGTTTTCACCTTGTAGTCTACGGCGATGCACGACGACGTTGTTTCGCAATTGAAGATGATCCATCCGATGTTCTCACCCCATGCATAACCGGAAAAATCACCAGTAATTGAATCAACCTCGACACCGTAATCGACGGTACCGCACGATAAAGTGTTCTCACACGCAAACGATATCCATCCGACATTTTCTCCCCATGCATATCCGGAAAGTTCGTCTCCCGAACGAGTGACCCCATAGTTTACCACTCCACAACTCGATGTGTTGTCGCACGTCAGCGATATCCATCCCACATTCTCACCCCATGCGTAACCGTCGATGTCCGTCGTGGACACGTCCACGTCGCCTTCGGAGGTACCGAAATTGATCCACCCAATATTCTCACCCCACGCGTATTTATAGGTCGAGTCTATGTTCAGCGCGACAATCATGCCTGGAATCGCCAATACGGCTATAGCAATTCCGATAGCAGTCCACGTACGATTGTGCTTTTTCGCTATGGACATGATCCTCCTGTAATCTTCCCGATGATGCATTTCGCGATCTCGAACGCGCTGCCGTTCGGATCGGCAGTAATCAATGAGGAATCGTACGTCTCACTTGCGATAGCATCGAATATTGATGATTGATCACGATACGTTCCTACAGTTGGCACGTCCGGAGGTTGCGTCGAGCCTGCTCCGGTCATGGCGTATACTCCGACGATCACAACTACAGAACCACTAACAATGGCGGCCGATCGTATGAGCCGATGTGCGTTATGCTCTACTGGCATGACAATTCATTTTATCACGCCATGAGCCAACATCTTACACGTCAGCACGGTCGAGACTTACTAATTCCTAACGGATCTTCAGTGTCAGACGTTATTCATGATGTCTCTGACAGGAGTTTCCCTATTACAGCAATATTGCTGGCTAATTCGTCTCTACCAATATTTACAATGGATTTAGTAGTATATATATCCTAATATACTTACTTATGGCTTCCCTATAATATTACTAATTTTGCGTTGCCTTATCTTCTGTTTATACCTAGTCCCAATATAGACAGAAATCAGATCAATCGTGATCCCGTCATTTCCGTCGGCTTTTCAAGGCCCATCATAGCTAGAACGGTGGGTGCGATATCCACAAGCGTGCCTATCGGAGCCTCGCCAGCTAATATTTCGAGATTTTTGGCTACGTCCCCCTTTCCCGTGAGTTCTTCGGATATAAATATTGCTGGTACGTTTCTAGTCGAGTGCTGGGTATCACCTTTCCCTGTGAGCGGATCGATGAGTTCCTCGGCATTTCCGTGGTCCGCGGTGATTACAACGCCACATTCCTTGTTCTTTTTGATCTCTTCGACGATATCCCTGATACAATCGTCCACGACATGGACAGCGTTTACGGTGGCGTCGAGGTCGCCGGTATGCCCAATCATGTCAAGATTTGCGATGTTTATCACAAATAGCCTAGCATCATCGCTAACTTTAGCCTTTATTGACGATGCGATTTGGTGCGCCGACATCTCCGGATGCTCAATGTATTCTTTGCCCTTCATCATACGGGAGGATACTATATCCCGCTGCTCACCGTTAAATGGCAAAACACGGCCTCCATTAAAGAAATTCGTTACGTGGGCTTCCTTCTCCTTCTCTGCAATGCGCCACTGCTGCCATCCGGCGTCCGCGATGACTTGACCTAATGTCATCTGTAGGTTGGGTGCCGGATATGCTACCGGAACGTCGTAATCTTCCGCATATTTCGTCATTGTTACGACTTTGACATTATTCGGTGTACGTACTCGGTCGAAAGATTCAAATTTGTCGCTCATGATAAATGGAGCGGCCAGTTGCCGCACCCGATCGTTGCGGAAGTCAAAGAATATGAATGAATCGTTGTCCAGTAGTGCTCCTACGGGAGTCCCGCCCTCTTTTACGGTCACTGGTGCCATCGAATAGTCCGTCTCCCCCCTTGTGTACTGGGATCGGATATACTCGGTCACATTGTCGATGCCTGGCGCATCTCCAAGCGCCGCTGCATGCCACACCTTCTCGGTTAGTGCCCAGTTATTAATACGGTCCATGGCATAACTGCGACCCTGTACTGATGCGATACGCGCGCCAGCCTTTTGGAGGTACGGTTCGAGCATCTGGAGCACATTGATCGAATCCTGGGGTGGCATGTCCTGGCCATCAGCAATGAAATGGACGAATATTTTGCCCACTTTGTGGCGTTGGGCGAGCTCGATAAGGGCAATGAGGTGGTCGACGTGGGAATGAATGCCTCCTGGGCTTGTGCAGCCCATCAAATGTAGCGCAGAGTCGTTCTTTTTTGCATGTTCCACTGCCTCCAGAAGGGCTGGGTTCTTGTAGAAGTTGCCGCGCCTGATCTCCCCGTTGATATGCGCCAAATCCTGAATCACGATGCGCCCAGTACCGATGGCAGAGTGACCAACTTCCGAGTTACCCGGCTGCCCCCACGGAAGACCTACTACAAGCCCTGCTGCCGCGACAGAAAGCGCCGGGTATTTGGCAATAAGGGAGTCGACGTAGGGCATCCCTGCCTTCAGAATCGCATTGCCAGGTTCAGGCCCAGCCAGTCCGAATCCGTCGACGATGATGAGGAACAGCTTCTTTACGGGCATCTGAAGCAGTAGTTTGTATGTTGGTTTGGCACGTAGCAATTTGGACCTGCGGCACGATGAATCGTCTTGCATGTCACCGATGGATCAGAACGCAGGCAGGTGTTGTACCCCCACGGCCCGGGCGATGTGCAGCCTGTCTCAGTCACCTCCCCTGGCTCGTACAGGCCAAGTTGCCGACAGTTCGTAGGACAAACGGGTTTCGGAATGATGGTCGTCATCACTGGCGTGGGCGTTAGAGTGGCGGTCGGCGATACCCTGAGTATTGGAGTTGGTGTTATGCGCGCGGGTGTCGGTTGTGGGATGTTCGGGTAGAATCGGGCATAGACGGTCTTCTGGCCCGGATTACATGGCTGATCAGCCGGAAGCCCAAAGCACAGATCCCAGGAAATGGTCTTGGGCCACGCGAGGCGGTCGCTAACTGCATTGTTGATGACATACCGGAACGGCAGGAACGTCGAGAAATCAGGAACATTCGAAAGCATGAGATCGACGGTGCCTGCGAATGAGTCAGTAAAGTCCGCGTACACCTGCACAATCACATTGCGTGAGTCGGTCGATGAATCGTCATCGTTCACCGTGATACGAATGGGGAAGAATCCGGTATATCCGGGAGGATAGTAAATCGGATTGCCGATTTGTCCTCCGGGTGTTGGTGTGCTGGAGACCGTCCCAAAGATCACGACTCGGTTATTTCCGCCATCAACGACGTACATCGGCGAACCCCTCACCACACTCGTTGGCGAAGAGAACCCGGATTGAGTCGTTGAGTGCCCGTCGTTTGTTGCGAAATCCGGCTGCCCCCACACTTCGACAGCATCATCATCGTTTGACAGTGAGCCTGACGCGGCACTGAATTCGAGGATGCGATTGTTGTTATAATCGGCGACCAATAGATCACCCGTCGCGGCATCGTAGAAAATGCCGTTGGGCGTATCGAAACAGCTTGCGTCGGGGGTTCCACAACTCGACCAGCTACTGAAATCCGGCTGTCCAAGCACATTGATGGCATTCGGCCCATTCGTGCCGTTGTCCGGGTCATCGTCAGGAATCAGAACGGTCGTGTCGACATCGAACACGGTCACGCGATTATTATCGCGATCACTGACGAAGAGCCGCTGTTCGCCTTCATCCAACGTAACGTCGATCGGTGAACTCATCCCTAGCAGGCTGGTAGCGGAGTTTGAGGTATCGTAATAATCTCCGCTCTCATCGCTATCGTCTTGCCCTAGCTCATTGACCGCAAGCGGCCCATTCGTGACATTCGGGATGAGCACTGCCGGGTCTGCATCGAATACCATAACCCGATTATGGTCCGTGTCCGCTACAAACAGGCGATCCGTCGTTGGATCGTATGCGACTCCGCTCGGGTTGTTCAGATGAATTTGATCGACGGAGAAATCCGATGATGAGAAATCTAACTGACCAACGACATTGATGGCGCCTTCACCGTTCGTGATTGCGGCCGTATCAAACACCATGACACGATGGCTCGCAGAATCAGCAACGAACAGGCGATCGTTGGTTGGATCGTACGCCAGGCCCAGCGGCAACGTCAGCTTCGTCTGGGTGACACCCGCATCAATCGTGAAGAAGTCCGGCTGCCCAAGCACAAAATCCGCCGTATGATCGACGGGTGTGTTATCGACATCGAGCTCGAAAACGAGCACGCGAGCGTTCAGAGAATCGGAAACGAACAACCGGTGGTTCGTATCATCAAGCGCTACCCCCGTACTCCCGTTATTCGTGTTCATGCCCTGCGGGTTGGTTGTGGAACTGGTCGTGAATACCATGCTATCGCTCTCATCCAGATGCCCAAGCCCACCCACCGCTTCTTCACCATTTATGACTGTCGCTACATCGAATTCGAGGATGCGACGATTCGACGAGTCCGCGACGAATAGCCGCGAGGATGTTCCGTCGTATGCGATGCCGTATGGCCACTCGAATCCGTCACTCGCTACTTGAGCACCATTCGAGTCAAGGTCTTCCTGCCCAAGAACCCCGACCGCCGCTTCACCGTTATCGATTGAGGAAATATCGAAGACGGTAACGCGGTTATTGTCCCGCTCCGCAATGAACAGGCGAGGGCCGGATTCATCAATGCTCAATCCCGCAGGAACCCACATCTCCGTCGAGCTGGTACCGTTCGTCTGTGTATCGAAGTCCGAGTGACCTAGGACACGGATCGCGTTCGGTTGGTTCACCAGCGTTCCCGGTGTTACATCGAACACAAGGATTCGGTGATTGCCGGAGTCTGCGACGAAGAGCAAATCCTGTGAGTCCGACGCGAGGAATGCGACGCCTAAGGGGAGGTTTGTGGTTTGAATATCGACAAGCCCTCCCTCTGCGGTGTCGAAGTCCGGCTGACCGATGACGTACTCAGCATTCATCAGTATGCCATCATCGAGCCCATTTGCCTCGCTGGCAAGATTCGCAAGCGATACATCAAATACGAGGACACGCTCTCCATCGCTGTCGGCGACGAACAAACGGCCACCCTCACTATCTATGGCAAGATGCCCCGGAAGTCCGCCGCTGAAGTCGAAGTGCCAAGCGGTCGTTTGGAACCCGTCGAACTCAGTAAATGAATCCTGGCCAATGACGTATACCGCATCTTCACCGTTCGTGATCGAAGTAACGTCGTACACGACGATACGAGCGTTATTCATATCTTCCACATACAATAGTTGTGTGTCGGGGTCATATGCCACGGCGGACGATTCATCGAGACCTGATATGGAGAGATCGGGGTCGTTGCTTTTGAAATCGGGCTGCCCAAGGACTGCATCGGCGA
Source organism: Minisyncoccota bacterium (assembly GCA_035583445.1). Taxonomy (GTDB): domain Bacteria; phylum Patescibacteriota; class Minisyncoccia; order 2-02-FULL-40-12; family GWA2-44-9; genus JAGOPO01. The sequence continues at coordinate 14,330 of DATEYD010000039.1, read as the reverse complement.
TCGAATCGGTTAGCTGATTATTTACGTCAAGGTTGAACACCAGAACTCGGTTATTGCCCAAGGAATCAGTAGCGAAAAGTCGGTGGCCAACCGCATCGATGGCGACTGAGAATGCTAATCCCATACTCCGGGCATTGGGTTGGTTATCCACGCCGTTCACTGTGAAGTATGGCGTGTCCGCACCATCGACTTGCCCCAGCACATCCGTTGCGTCCTCGCTAAAGTCCGCGTGTCCCGTGCCTGGCCAGTGCACCAGATACCGTGAGAGGTCAGGATCCTGGTATGCAGCAACCAAGACCATCACCAGTCCAGCGACCGCGACGATGTGCAGCGGATTGTGGTGCCTGATTTTCATACGTTGATCTCTCGGGTAATCCATCCTTTCTTCACCTTGATGGTAGCACGCGATTGCCGTGGCGGCTGGATCGTTGCCGGCGTGACGGCGCTCAGTTCATAACTCCCCCGCTCTGCAGTCATCACCCATCGTCCCTGCTCGTCAGACACAGCAAAGGCGACACGTCGTCCGTTCAAATCATTGAGCGTTACGAGCGCGAACGGCATGGGCCGTCCGGTCTGCGCATCGACGACTGTCCCGAACGGCCGAGGAGTCACCCCCCAAATGCGCAGCGAAACTGCGCCGAGGAATAGGCACACGGTACTGAACGTGAACGGATTGGGTGTGATCAGGAAATTCAACGGGACCATGATCAATCCGAGCCAGAATCCCGCATCAGCGATTGCGGCCACCGATGCGCCCAACGCGATGGAGGGCGACGTTGCGAATAAAGGCGCAGCCGCAGGCCTTACAGGATCCATGGGGATGTCGAAGTTCACGAGCGTGTCCTGGCTCACCGCGATGAGATCGCCGTAATAGAGGTTGTTGTACACGAACGTATCGATGGTCGCGCTCGTATGTGCCGGAAAGGAATAGCCCGGCGCAGATGGCGCGATCGATATTTGGATGTTCTGCGCATGCAGTGAATCGGGTGTGGTCAGGAATCCGTACCGACCGTCCTTATCAGCGATACGGACCTCGAGCACGCGCCGATTGCGGTCCAGGAGCTGGACCCGAACGAACGGGATCGGACGTTTGGTTTGCGCGTTATATACCGTGCCCCAGACCTTCTTGCGCTTGGGGAGCAGCCCCAGAAGCCCCATAAACCATTGCCAGCCTGCTGATGCCACTGCGGCGACGCTGGAACCCGATGCGAGCGCGGATGCGGCGGCAACGACGGACACGGCCACCGCAGCTGCGGAAGCGACCGACAGCGGAGCAACGACGTCTTGCGCCGGCTCGACAGCCTGCGTGAGCTTGTCGAGCGCATCAGAGATCGCATCCGGGACCCAGCCGGGCGGTTGCCCGTCGGTCGGCGAGGGCGATGCGCCCGGTCCGGGAGACACGGTTCCCGTGGGCACGGCAGTCGTCGTCGGTGATGCGGTCGCAGTCGGCGTTGGGGTCGGTGATTCCGTCGGGGTCGGCGTTGGCGTGGGTGTAGGACCGAGTTGGACGGTATCGAAATAGATCTCGGAAATGAGGTCGGACACCTCGGCAAACGAACCGAGACTTCCAGTAAGCGTGGCGCGCTTGTAGTACTGGACGAAGACAGCATATTCCCCGAGAGGACAGACCGCTGCATTCCCGCACAGATCCCACTCATCGATGCTCGGCACGAAGGCACGCTCTGACACCGATTCCAACTCCTCCACGCTCAGTCCGGTATCCGTGAGGATGGGGAACGATCGTCCTGCACCTTGGTTCACCCCGCTGGCAGGACTCGTCGAATACCCTTGCGTCACCCGCTCCTGCGGGCTCACCCAAAGCGGAGATCGGGCGCCCTCCTCGCCGGGCAATCCGCCGCCATGCAAATCCCTGATCACTTCGCGGTCGCGTTCGGTCAGCGCTATTACATTCACTGGCCGCATGGTGACACCACTCCCGCCGAACGGCTCCGCCAACGTCAGGGTGACGCGCCGAGACATGGTAGAAGCCGCCCCGTCATTGATGAGGACCGCTGCCGGTCCTGGTAATGGGGTCGGTATGCCGCTGACGAGAATGTCATCGCGATATGCAGGCGATCGCGGACCCGGCCAGGAGCCGGTCGCGAGCGACTCGAACCGCATATACACCGTATGTGGCAGAGCGGTGCCAGGACCGCACGCCGCATCGATGCCATCGCAGAGATCCCATGTGAATGTCCCGAGATACGGAATCGGCATTGCATCGGAGAAATCGGCTCGGTTGCTGACTGACATCTGCGTGCCTCCCGCGGCGAACACCGGGTTGAGGGTCAGCTGTACATTCGACGAATCGGCCGACGCTGCGTCATTGTTGATGCGAACTCCCCAATCCGGCCATGGTGAGTCGTAGAAGATGCTGTCCGAGGCATCCAGATAGCGGCCGTCACGCACATTGATGAATCGGGCGAACACCTTATGATCACCATCGGCACAGACCGGATCCGGCCCTGCACAGAGATCCCACACCGCGGATGACTGGTAAGGGAACGGATAGGCGTCAGCCAAGAGGTCCGCTCGGTTCGCCAGCTGGACCAAGACATCGCCGTCAGCAATGCCTTCGAATCCATGCCAGAGCGAGAGGGTAACCGTCCTGTCGTCTGCCTGGATTGCTCCCCCATCGATGATTACACTCGCGATGGATTCAGGGATCGCGATCTGGAGCGAAATCTCGTCGAACGTTGGGCCATGCGTGACGTCGTTGGTAGGCGTGTCAAACCGGGCATACACGCGGTACGGTGCTTCTGGACAGTCGGCGTTGTTGCCGCACAAATCCCAGGTAACCGTCTGTGCGAACGGCTGTGCCGCGACGGTATTCAATGCGGCTTCAGAGTCTGCCACTCGCATCGTGATGCTCGACGTGGCGACCGCGGCGAAACCGTGCGTCAGCCTTACGGTGACTGATCGGGCGTCGGTGAGTTCATCACCATCATTGATGAGGATGCCAGCGCCCCCAGCAGACAGGTCGATGGTATCCTTCAGTGTTTCCACGCCATCGACTTGCACGTTGGCGATGGCGATCTGCCCGCCAGAATGAGCAGTGACGTACCGCGTGATAGCCGTGGGATCCGGATTCGTGAATGATACGGTGATTTCAGATCCTGCGCCGCTAATCACGCCTCCGGGAGCATCCCACTCATACTCACCTGTTCCGCCGGTCGCGCGGAGAACCGCGGAAACATTTGGCTTCACATTCTGAAAAGCAGGAGAAATAGAAACAGGCTGGTTCGGTTGAATCGGACCACCACAGCTCGCTGCTGAGACGAAGACGTTGTACGTATTTTGTGATGGAAGATCGGGCCGGTATTTGATGCGGTACTGATACTGGGTGTTCAGCTCGACAGTCGCATCGGTGTATTGGTATATTCCCGGCTCGTTCGACAATGATCCCCAATATTTTGTGGGATCAAGCGGGTACGCATCACCTTTTTCGAGAACATTCGTCGTTGCGATATTCGGCAACTGTGCCGATTGAGACCACGAGAGCACGACCTGCGGTCGATTATCGACCCATTTGCAGATCCCGGTAATCATTCCGGGCGCTAAACTATTTGCGCATGACACTTCATTCGATCGGCACAGCGTTCCGTTCGCGCAGTTCTGAATGACGTATTTATACGAGTGACCCGATGCGACGTCCGGGTCCGTATAGCTAGTCGCCGTAAGAGGCGTGGTGTGCTGGATCGATGCGAATAGGCCGCCATCGACTGAGCGAAGTATTGTATTTCGGTCGGATCCGGCGCTAAGAGCGGACCAGGTGAGCGTATTTCGATCCGTACCACACTGTACCGAAAACGTAGTCGGGGCCGGATTCTCCGGAGGCAGATCGTAAAACACGGTGATATCACGTATCGCTGGCTCAGACCGTGTACCAAGCGTGCATAGCACTCCACCGACGTTGCAGCCTTGGTCGATAAAGTACCGTTCATACGCATGATGCATCTGAAGGTGAATCGTGTTCGCGCCCGGGCTGAGGGTCACAGAGCGCAAGAAGCTAACGTGTGAATTGTCGGAGCTTCTGGTGCATGTCGCACCGCTGCCACACCTCCCTGAGTCTCCATTCAATTGTATTCGGACCGGACCGATGGTCGCTCGTTCATATTGTGCACCAGGGGGCGTTGTGCACCTCCCACTACTGTCTACCGCCCATTGGCTCATTCCCAGAACAGATGTGATCGAGCCGCTGATCGTGATGTTTGGATTGCTAAATCGCTGTCCGTTCTGCACGTTCACGGTCAAGGTTATGGTATTGCCCGTGATTCCGCCTTGTTCGGTGCCAAATGTCTTGCCGCAATACGAATTGGCATGGACAGCGGTAGGAATCGAGTACGCAAAATACAAGGCAATTAAACCTCCCACAACCACAAACACTACGCTACGCCATATGGCAACGGTACGCTTCATGTTTGGTCATGCCATATTTGCATGACCAAACTAAGTATATCACCGGTTTCTCTCATGATTTTCCCGATTCTCCGCCATAATCCATAAATAATTGACTAACCGAGCATGATCCCCTCGCAAATAGCTGCCGTCATAACCGGCAATGCGGATCTTGCACTGTCTGAGGTGGCATACCTCTCAGTAGGACAAAATACAATGAATCCTATCATTAATGTACATACGCTTTATAAATATACATTCATAAATGCACCTATCGTATTTTGAATTTCCTTTGTATATCATCATCATAGTCTATGTCAGACACTGTCAGAAGCCTCACATACTTACGTACCTGCGGATCCTCGAATAACTTCCCAACGAAAGGCGGCAGTCGGTGCGGATATATCCACATACTGCGCTGGAACTCTCGACAACCAAGCCGTTTCAGCATCCCACGGAGATAGTCCCTCAGTGGTCTCTTGGATTCCGGCATGTCGAAGATTGCGATCCGCCATTTACCATCCCAACGCTGGGCCGTGGGTGTGCTCGTTTTTTCGGCCATGCGTGCCTCCTCTAGTACCACTATTTCCTTCCTGACGAACGCCTTCATGGCCGCATACTCACCTATCTGGGTCAATTCATAACGATGATCTGTTGTGCGAACGATCTGGCGTCGTCTCTTCAATCGAGCTAGGGCGGTGTAATAGCTATTGGCAGTTCTCCGTGCAATGCCTTTCGTTGTCAGCGGCATGCTCATGAGTTCCTTGAAACTCAAGCGACCCTTCTGCGCGAGCGCGAGAAGAATATTGTGCGCGACGGTAATATCCGGTCGAGGGATGCCACCGGGCTCAGTGTGGCTCTCTGTGTCCATATTCTTCTTCATAAGCGTGATGATAGTGTCCGCGTGTCATACGTCACCGATCTGTGTCAGTAGATACATCAACCAATGTGACGATTCTGGCTGATTTAGCGTTTCGTCACGAATGAACTTGTGGATAATCTGTCTATTACTCACGAATGACGTAAATCGGGACTATATAATATGCGACTATTTATGCGGCTGTTCTATATCTTTGGGGTCGGCTCGGGCGTTGGTTCAGGGGTGGGTTCAGGGGTGGGTTCAGGGGTGGGTTCAGGGGTCACCTCTTGGGTCGTCTCGGGTGTGGGTGATGATGTCGGCTCAGGCGTAGGTTCCAGCGTCTGTTCGGTTGTTGCTTCAGGTGTCGGCTCTATCGTCGTTGAGGGCGTGGACTCTGGTGTTGATGTCGGGGATACGGTACTCGTAGGAGTTGTAGTAGTTGTCCCTGGGCACACTCCGTACTGGAACGCGGTACCCGTTCCGTACATTTCGCCAACGGGAGCTACGTACATGAAGGGATCGGACGGGTACGGAATAGTCAGGAAGCTCGTACTGTCTCCGGCCCGTACTGTCCCTTGTCCTGAGATGCTCGCGAGTGTGGGGCCAAGCTGCCAGTTGAATGTGGTATCACTCGCATCCCCATTCACAATCGTCCATTGCCATTCATCCCCCACCTCACAGGACGAGATACTCAAACCTTCAGGGGCCAGGGTTGGTGTCGGAAGTGGCGTAATATTTGCGTTTTCGAGGAGCGACTTCAGCTGAGCCTCGTCGACGCAGGTACTCCCCACACAGAGCTTCTCGGTCCGTACCTCGATAAACCACCCCGTGACCGACTTCACAAGGCCGCTCTGGAGCGTGATATTTAGTGTGTCTTCGAACCATCCGACGATGGCGTTAAAGATCGTATCCAAGCTAGAGCTTAGGCTGCCGGAATCGCTACTCTCGCTCGCCAAGGATGCGAGCTCCTCATCGATACTGGGCGCCCAGTAGCCAACATCCACGAATACAAGCACCTCGGCATACGACCCGGAGGGCACCACGTAGAGCGGTTCGAGTGCCATACCGATGACCTGTCCAGACTGCGTGGCACGCATACCAATACCTGGGATGTTGGATGAGGTGATGCGATCCCCTACACGAATCGGTCCGTTCTCCAAGGACACGAGCACCTTCACGCGCCCCTTGAGGGCGATCGGCTTCGGGTTCGCTCCGGCCGGGATGTTGTGCCCGATGCTGTTGAATTCCCCGGCCTGGCTTGCGACCGACACGACACCCATGAGTGTGCTGTCATATGGTCGGGTGGCCGCCCGCAATTTCGGTACGAGGCTATTGTTGTTCGCGGTCACGAACGAAACGGAGCTCGGCACGACGATCATGCCCTCCTGGATATCTGTCTCGAACGGATACATTTCCATGTAGTCAGCGTCGGCAGTTGGATTGCAGTCTACTAGCTCCTGATCGCTGCTCTGCCCGTTTGTCCCGTGACAGACCGCGTAGGTCGCCTGAGTGCCGGTGAGGTTCACTTGCACGCGACCCTGGACGTCCAGCATCATGCCGGCAGCGGGTGTCGTGTTGCCGATGCCCATCGCCGCAGATGCGAGGATCGACAATTTTGTCGTGCCATCGCTCTGGAGATCAAGGTACTTGCCGGTGAATGTCCCGCCGCCGGTGGCGAAGTTCATGAGCAGCCCGGTGCCGCTGAATGACGAGGATGCTTGGACGAAATGGACCAGCGTCGCCGCAGTCGCATGATCCGTATAGGCACGGATCGCGTTCCCCGTGGTCGGGACTGCTTGGTTATCCAGATACGCGAATATAGCGGCAGGAACGGTATCAGCAGCTGCAGTTGCATCGGTAGTGCCCTGAATACCGAACGTCCTACCGAACGCCGCGATAGCGGTGTTCACGCCTGATGTGTTGGTTCCCGAGTACGCCTGCACCTCCAATGCGCGGACGGTGTTGGAAAGCGAGGTGTTATCGATCATACGGATGAGCACGCCCTCCTCGGTCCCCGCTACTGTTCCGTCGACCGTGAAGATGTGCTGCTCACCGAATTGGAACCCGCTTGCGGTGCTGTTCGTCAGGTTGGCAGCGATAGACAGGGCTCCGATAGCGGTCGCGCCGCTTCCGGTGGTAGACCCCGTGATGTGCAGTTTCGCCGCAGGTGAAGTTGTTCCGATGCCGACATTGCCGTCGCTGTCGATGCGCAAGCGTTCTTGGAGCGCGGAACCGGCGCTGCGCGTCTGGAAGGTCAATGCCGATGTCTCGGAGCCGTCGGTGGCGTCCGTGAAGAGCGCATTGATGCGGGCGACATCGGAGACGGCCAGGCCGCTGTTCGTGGACCGGAAGAGCATCGCGTTGTCCACAGGCGCGAACTGCAGTGTATTGCCCGCTCCTGCGTTATAGAGGTTGGAAAGTTCCGTCGGGGTCAGGGCGCGGGACCAGACAACGACTTCGTCGACAAGACCCTGCCAGTAGTAGCCCGGGGATACAGGCTGCGTCCCGATCGCCATTTTCGTTGCCGTGTACGGCGTACCAGTGGTGTAGGTGACGGTCCCGCCCACCTGCGTTCCGTCAATCCACATCTTGAGCGTCTTCGCGGTCTGATTCAGCTCCGCGACGACGTGATGCCAGGCGTCAGTGGTAATAGAAGACGCGACGATGGGATTGTCCACCCCTTCGACGTAGAAATGGAACGCCCCACCATACACTTGAAAGTGATATGCATAGTGGCCTGCGTCATCTTGGAAGGTGAGCGGGAATTCGGTTTCTGCAAGCGTGGTCGTGTAAATCCACATCGAGGTGGTTTTCACCGTGGAATTGAGACCTGTGTTCAGTGACAGGTACTCACTGCCCGCCGCCACAAAGCTCGCCGCGGCGTTGTGCATCGCGCCGGCGACAGCCGTTGCGCTACCGACGGTATTCACGTCGCTAAGGTCGTTTGAGTCGTAAGAATCTGCGCGGTTGCCCGAGACTTCGTCCATGTTCCAGTAGGAGACGAGTCCCGCCTTTTCTGCCGCGGTGAGCTCCGCGTACGTCTTCGCTTTTCCGGAGTTAAAGAGGGCATCTAATTCCACTGTGGAGAGAACCCTGTTCCAGAACGCGGCTGGACCGCTTTTATGCGTCTCGTAATCAAAGATTGGACCTCCGCCAAGATTGAAGTCGGGAGCACCGTCCCAGTTGATCCCATTAGTGAGAACTGAAGTCGTATTGCTCTCCTCCCCGTCGAGGAAAACGGTGCTAGTCTTCGTGGAATTATCGTAGGTGAACCCAACTAAGTGCCATTGATTGAGGCCTAATGGGGACTGATGGCCGATGTAGTCCCTCTCGTTCAGTCCTTCATTGTCGTCGTAGAAAGCGACAGTGTATGCCGTGTTATTGTGGTACATCTCGAAAGAACTGTTCCATCCACCAGCACTACCGCCCGCAATCCAAACTTGACCACTGGACGTTGGGTAGTACCAGTAGAGAAATGTTGCATCTTCTCCCGCCAAGCTGTCTAACACGGATGCATTGATGAGAGACTCGCTGTTCGCCGCGACGAAATTTGCCACTGTCCCCGTCGGCCCCTGGTAGCTCACCCCCACCGTGTTGTTGTCGGTGAGGTGGTTCGTCCCAATACTATCGGCTCGGGTGCCGTTCTTTTCGTCCAGCTTCCAGTAACTTATGAGGTTGTCGGTCAGCGTACCGCCGCCATCCACGGTGAAGCCTAGCTCGGTCGTCAGATGGCCGATAGTGAGAACATCGGAGACACCGGAGGCTGCCGAGGAGAAGACGGAGAGGGGGCTGGTAGAAGCCGTGGTGCCGATGCCGACGGTACTGTTGTCGGAAATGGACATTGCAGTGGTCGTCCCGTCCGGCTTGAAGCTCAGGTAGTCATCATTGACATTGTAGTCGATGACGGCTTCGTCCCCGTCGGTGCCGATGTGCAGAGAACCGGAGGCAAGGTAGAGATCCCTCCAGCGATTCGTCGTACTGCCTAGATCGAATGCGTCATGGGTTGTCGGTATGAGGTGCGAAGAGACAGTGCCGGTCAGCTCGAAGTTGCCGGAGATGGAGGCGGAGTTGTTGATCAGGGTCAGGCCGGAGATGCTGGCGGTGCCTGCGATCTCGAGCTTCTGATCGACGTTGGAGGTGCCGATGCCAACATTGCCTTCAATGATTGCGCCCCAAGTCGGCGGATTGATACTGTAGAAGTTGCCGCCGACCACGAAGCCCTGGGTCGTTGCGTTGAATCGTGCATAGAGGTTCGAGCCCGACGAGATATTGAGATGGGACGCCGGCGCTAGTCGTAGATCATCAGATGAATCAATGACCGCCGCATTCGCAGAAATCGGAGTAAAGCTAATGCGGGTCGCTCCTCCGGCATCGTAGGGATTGAGTTGGATTCGTTCGGTGCCCACGACACTCAGGACGAGACCGAAATCGCTGTTCGCTGCCGATGTGTTCACATTCAGTGTCGAGGTAGGGGTTGCCGTCCCGATTCCCACGTTTCCATTCTCGAGCACTACCAAGCGGGAATTCGAACCCGAAGCAACGTTTAGGAGTGTGCTTGCATTGCTGACAATATGCAGCGCTGATGTGGGGTTGCTCGTGCCGATGCCGACGTTGCCAGCATTCTGAACCACCATCACGTTTGATATCGAGGCGATACCGGCGGTTGTGAACTCGATCAAATTGCGCGTCGCCGACACGTCCCGGATCACCAGGTTGCCGCTGTTCTTGTCGGCAATCGCCCAGTTTTCCCCATTCGACACCTGTTTGAAGGAGATGAAGTTCCCATTTGCGGCATTCGGCATCTCGATTTGCAGCCTGCCAAGCGTCGGGCTCGTGGTACCAAGGCCTACATTCCCCCCGTTTGATGCCCAGATTGCGTTTGAGATCGATGCGTTCCCGGTATAGGTTAGCTCTATGATGTGTCTGTTTTCAGCGTCCAACCCGATCGTGAACGAACTGTCGACTTCCTCGGCGAACGACCAGAGTGCACCGTTTGAGAGGCCGCGCATCGTGAGGAACGTACCGGCACCAGTAGCCACGCGTGGAGCCTCGATCGAGAGCGGGGCGTACGGGGCCGTGGTACCGATGCCGATGTTGCCGTTCTTCAGGATGGTGAGAAGCGATTGCGATGCGGACCCCAGGATATCTAGGCGATCTGAAGCACCCGTTGCTTGGATGACGAACTTCGCGTCATCAGAAGTGGTGGAGTTCAGCGTGATGCCAACATTCCCTGAATGCGAGGCGAGCATGTCCCCGTTCAATTGGAACGTGCCGGAAATTGACGCATTCCCAAGCACGTCGAGATCCGCGGTCGGATACAGCTTCCCGATACCAACATTACCGAGGCTGTTCACGACGAACGCCTCACCGTCATAGCGATCCTTGACGCGCAGCATACGCATCTCAGCGGTCGTGTAGAGGCCATACGCCGAGTTAGTTGCAACGATCTGGAGCACATCGTAATCGACGGTTGGGTAATAGGTGCCGTTGGAAACAGGCGCCACCCTGAGCGCATAGCTCGGATTCGATGTGGTATTCGAATAGCCAGTGTCGGGCGAGATGATCACCGATCCAGCTTGGGTCACACGGAACGAGGGGGCGCTCCCACCAGTGCCATACACGCTCTGGCTCTGCACCCTGATTGCATCCATGACGCGACTCGTGTAGAGGCCGTGGTTAATGGTTCCCAACATATCCACGTACAGAGCATACTGGTCCTTCGAACCATAGAGGTTTGGAGTATTCGGTCTGAGGATCAGACTCTTCGACGCGGCTTCCATATCAACCCCGATTTCGAGCGCGCCCGCAGCGCTGATGCTCGCCATCGTGACACCGCTGTTGTTCTGCCATTGTTGGAGGTCGGCGGTTTGGTTCGCAGCGCCTTTGACGACAATCCCCTTCGCGGCTGCGATGCCGGAGTACGATAAGTCGACGAGCAGCGATTGCGAGCCGTTGTAGGCGGTATCGATGGTGACCGACCCGCCGGAGAAGAACGTGCCATATCCCGAAGGATTGACGAATGTCGTATGTCCGGATGATGTGAACCCGAGACCGGGTCCCGCACCCTGTCCTCCATCCATGACGTACCCGAGAACACCGCTGTCAGATGATCTGAGCCAGTTCTGGATCGGTCCTGCATTCGGTCCCAATACCGAGAGCCGTGCTGCTGGAGCTGTTGTTCCGATACCGACATTACCCCCGCTTGTCACGTACAACGTATTCGACAGTGATGCAGCACCAGTGTCGAAGAGCTGGAGACGGTTGACCGTGCCGTCCGGCTTGAACGCGAGGTAATCATCGTTGACGTTGTAGTCGATGATGGCTTCATCCCCGTCGGTGCCGATGTGGAGCGAGCCGGAGGCGAGGTACAGGTCACGCCAGCGGAGCGCCGAGGTGCCCAGGGAGTACGTGTTGTCGATGGTGGGGATCCAATTGGAGGAGATGGTGCCTCCCAGCTCGAAGTTGCCGGAGATGGAGGTATTTGCGTTGAACGAGAGGTAGTTGTTGTCGAACTCGCCGTAGATCAGAGCAGAGGATGAGGCGACGTTGGAGTTCTCGATCCAGAGCGTGTTTGAGCCGGTCTCGCCGTAGCCGGCAGAGCGGCCAATGAAGACATTGCCGGAGCCCAGTGCGCTGTATCCGGCGCTGGCTCCGAGCGCGAGGTTGTCGCCCGCGGTCGTGACGGAGCGGAGCGCGCCTGAGCCGACGGCCACGTTGTGTTGGCCGGTCGTGTTGTTGTAGAGGGCTCCGTACCCTATGGCAACGCCGTAGCTCCCGGTCGTGTTCTCGTATAACGTGTCACGGCCAACCGCGGAGTTGTAGTCGCCAATCGTGTTGCTGATCAGGGACTCAAACCCGAGCGCCGTGTTGCTCTGGCCGCCCGTGTTCGCCCGGAGAGCCGTCAGACCGACCGCTGTGTTGTAGGAGCCAGTCGCGTTCTGGAAGAGCGCGAGATTCCCGATGGCAACGTTCTTAGTGCCGGTGGTGTTGCTCTGGAGCGACTGGATGCCGAAGGCGTTGTTCTCGGACCCGGTCGTGTTCGCGTACAGCGCGTAGAAGCCGACCGCGGTGTTGCTCGCACCCGTGGTGTCCGAGGTCAGGGCGCCGTAGCCGACGGCGGTGTTCGCGGTCCCCGTCGCCGATTTGAGCGCACCGAACCCGAGTGCGGCGCTGTAGCGGACGCCTGCGTCGACTGCGAGCGCACGGGTGCCGAGGATGTTGACGCGGAATTCGTCGGCGGTGGGATGGTAGCTGACCGATGCCTCGTCACCCGTCATGCCGATGTAGAGGGAGCCGGAGGAGATATACAGGTCCTTCCATCGGTTTGCGGAGTCACCCAGGGAGTACAGGTTATCGCCGTTGGGGTCCCAGTTCTGGGAGATCGAGGCGTAGACGCCGGGGAGGAACGCGGAGCCGCCGATGTACAGCTGCGAGACGGAGGCGATGTTGGCTTCCAGGGTGCTCGAGACCGAGGCATTGGTGGCGAAGAGGTTGGACCACTTCAATGCCGAGGTGCCCAGGGAGTACGTGTTGTCGATGGTGGGGATCCAATTGGAGGAGACGGTGCCTCCCAGCTCGAAATTGCCGGAGACGGAGGCGGAGTTGTTGATGAGCGTTAAGCCGGAAATGCTGGCGGTGCCGGCGACCTCCAGTTTGGCATCCGTAACACTGGAGGTCCCAACGCCGACATTGCCCGAGGATACCTGCGCATAGAAAAGCACGGAGGCCTGGTTCAGGAGGACCGATATCGTGCCGCCGAGGTTCGCGCTGACGATATCGGGCTTCCCATCCCCGTTGACGTCGGCGGCGGCGATCGCGTAGGGGGCGGTATCCGTCGCGTAGTCCGTTTTGGCGGCAAAGGTGCCATCTCCGTCGTTCAGCAGCACGGAAACGTTGCTCGCGCCGTCGTTCTGGGTGACGATATCGGGCGTGCCGTCGCCATCGAAGTCGGCGAGGGCGACCGTGAGGCTTCCGTTGGTGGCGTAATCGATGTTCGTGTCGAACGTGCCATCACCAAGGTTCAGGAGGACCGAGACGCTCCCGCCGAAATTGTTGCCCGTGACGATGTCGATCTTGCGATCGCCGTTCACGTCCGCCACCGCGACGCTGTACGGGTTCGTGTCGGTCCCGTAGTCGGCCTTGGCGGCGAAGGTGCCGTCCCCGTCGTTCAGGAGAACCGAGACGAGATGCACATTCACATCGGACACGATGAGGTCGGCTTTTCCGTCCCCGTTGACATCAGCCAACGCGACCCCGGCCGGGCCGGACGCCGTTGCGTAGTCAGCCTTCGCAGCGAAGGTGCCGTCCCCGTTGTTCAAGAGCACGGAGACCGTGGTATCAGAAATGTTCGTAACGGCGATGTCGGCTTTCCCGTCACCGTTCACGTCGCCGAGCGCGACAGACCACGGACCTCCCCCTACCGCGTAGTCGGTCTTCGCGGCGAAAGTGCCGCCGCCATTGTTCCGAAACACCGATACGGAGTTCCCGGAGTTGTTCACGACCACGAGGTCGGTTTTGCCATCTCCGGTCAGATCCGCTGCAGCCACCCTGACCGGGTCCAGACCGGTCGCGTAGCTGGTTGAGGCCGGGAAGGCGCCACTACCGTCGTTGAGGAGCACGGTGACGGTGTCCGGGCCGCTGTTGTCCGCAGTGACGGCGTCCAGCTTGTTATCGCCGTTCAGGTCGGCAAGCGCGACGCTGTAGGCACCCAATCCGGTCGAGTAGTTCACCGCCGTAGCGAAGGTACCGCCTCTGGTCAGGAGCGTCTGGCCTGCCTGGATGGCGCCGATGTTCACCAAGTTGCCGGTATTCGTGAGTCGGAACGCCGCTGTCGTCGAGTCGGTGCCCCCGGTACCTAAGCCGCCGGAGAACTGGGTATACCCCGCAAAGCCGGTGACGGGAGCGAGGATGGAGGCGGAGCTGGAGGCGAGAATGAGGTTCTCGGATGCCAGACCGCCGCCTGAGATTGTGAGCTTGGCGAAGGGTGCTGATGTCCCGATCCCCACGTTCCCCTGCATGTGGGAGAAGTTGCCGTTCCAGGTGGTGGAGAAGCCTGCGGATGCGACGGTGAGGT
>DATEYD010000038.1:0-1356 GCA_035583445.1 Minisyncoccota bacterium | reverse complement strand
GGCCTCTCGATGCGGCGATCCGGTGCCTCTCAAAGACGGCCAATCACAATTATATAAGACACCTTGGCTTATCCCTGAACGCCGCCACCACGGGGTAGTGGTCTAGCTTGGTATGATCCGTGGTTCGGGACCACGTGACCGTCGGTTCAAATCCGACCTACCCCACATCTCAGACATCCATGCATGAGCGGATGCGGTCGTGCGCAGAAGGAAGAGAAGAATAAGGGGTTTGGAAGGGGTTTCATCGAAAGGGGCGGCTTGTCCTCCTTTGGCACGGAGAGTTGGGGAGATGACTAGCTGCGCCCTGTCATTGGCTTAGATTCCCCTGAGTCGCTGCTGTACAGCAACCAGCGTGCGTCGTAGTAGATATCGTAGAACTGAATCCACAGTTCTGCGTGGGGCGACTCCTCGATGCTCAAGGAGGCATAGTCGCTGAGGAAGTCGAGCCCGACCTCGCTGTAGTTCAGCGGGCAGTCGACGCAGTAATACTCCCTCGGCACGTCGACCCATGACCCCATCCCGTCGTATGCGTACGACCGGGTCCTGGTCATGTCGAGGTCTTCCCAGTGGAGCCAGTTCTGCGGGAACCATATGTTCAGACCGTTCGGGTCCGAGTTGCCGGACCGGTTCAGTATCTGGCACTGAGCCATGCCCACGCGCGACGCGTTGAACTTGTCCTTGAAGGCTATGGCCAGGTCCTCGAACACGGTGTCTGGCGCCGATATGATCCCCCAATCCTCGTACGTGTAGCACACGTAGTTCTGGAGCATCGTGACCCAGGACTGCACATCCGGGAGCCATTCGTAGCCCGCCTGGTCCGCCATCTTGCCGATCAGGGCGAAGTCCCTCGCGGACGCGATGCAGGGCCTCAGTGTGGGTATCCATTCGGTGAGGACAGCGGGGTCCTCGCCGGGCTCCACGCCGTACAACATGTACCGGATTATGTCCATGAAAGCGTCAACCATGTCCACGACGTACTCGCCATCAGGTCCGGTCTCGAACGCCGACGCGGTGACAGCCATCTGGGAGTCGGCCAGCAGGTGGTCCATCGCCACCTTGTTGCCAACGGTGTTATTGTAGTACAGCACGAAATCCGTGACTATCTTGCACGCGAACTCCTTGGGCGCCATCTCGGGGTTGTCGATCAGGTCTCCAAGCATCAGCCTGTATGGCATGCCGTCGATGGGCACATCCTGTTGCGACCCAACGAACACATCGACGACTTTCCTGAGCTCGTACAGGACCTCGATCGAGGCCATATTGTCCCCGTCGAGCAGGATCATGTCGAGGTGTCCCAGCTTCGACCCCGCAATGGCCTCGCGGAGGCCGTCGATGGGCATCATCCAGTATTCGCTC
>DATEYD010000037.1:0-1230 GCA_035583445.1 Minisyncoccota bacterium | reverse complement strand
GCGTGCGGATCGGACGGGTGCGGTAACTCCCTCGTCACCGGTGGGAGCATGACATGCCCACCATGACACAAATCAAGTCGGCACTCTGGGATTGGATTGAGACAGCAGTGGTCGGTACTGATGCTGCTGGACGTACCATTTTTGATTCGCAGGGCAAGCCACGACCGGAACGACCGTATGCGGACATCAGCATTGATTCGATTGCCAGTATCGGGCCGGACGAACGCCGACCGATAGACGACGACGGAGACCGCAGAATCACGGGGACTCGGATCGCACGAGTCATGGTGCAGACGTACGGCACCGATGCACTTCAGCTCGCCGAAACGATTCGTTCATCTCTCATGTTGAAGGCAGTACTCAGCGCCTTGCGCATTGCTGGGCTGGTTTTCCTTGCGACGGAAAACGTGCAGGACATCACGGCACTGCTCGATACCGACTACGAGGAACGCGCAGCCGTCGAAGTACGGTTTGCCTTCGTGTCCGATCAGACCGAAAACGTCGGATGGATCGAGACGGTTGAAGGCGAGTACAGCTACGAAAAGCCCGACGGAACGGTTGTCTTGGAAGATGACTTCTCCGTCGATATTGAGGACGCGCCATAGGAGGGTTGCAGCATGTCACTTTCAGACGTTGTCAATCTCGTCATCACTCGCCAGGCGCGCCCGCTCGCACGGGCTGGCTTCGGCACTGCGCTATTCCTCACCATGCACCGAGCATGGGACGACAGAATCAAGTACTACACCGACGCCAGCGACATGCTTGACGATGGCTTCGCGGCTACGGATGATGCCTACCGAGCAGCGGTGAGGTGCTTTGCTCAATCGCCCAAGCCGGAGCAGATAGCGATTGGGCGACTCGCTACCGCAGATGCGGTGATTGTCAGTGTCGATACCGTAACCAGCTCGACGAGGTACACGGTGTTCATCGACGGAATTGGGTTCGACTATTCGGCTGATTCCTCGGCGACTACCACGGAAATCGAGGCTGGTCTCACTGCCATCATCAACAGTGGCTACACGATCACGGGAATCGACGAGACCAACGATACCTTCACGGTTGCTGGGAATCACCTCGACGCCTTCACCGTGGGTAAGACGTTCAGGGTCAATGGCTCGACGGAAAATGATGGTACGTACACCGTCGCATCAGTGGCTCGTTCGAGTGGTAATACTGTGGTGACAGTCGATGAGGACGTGGCCGCTGAAGGAGTAGCGCTGGGCTCCATCG
>DATEYD010000036.1:0-1817 GCA_035583445.1 Minisyncoccota bacterium | reverse complement strand
AAGGGCGGTCTTCTCGTCGTTGCCAGACCGCGATTTTCGATGTATCATCATCGGGCATTTCGGGCCGTAGTATACCGGTAGTACGCGTCCATGGGGTGGATGTAGACCGGGTTCGATTCCCGGCGGCCCGACAATCTATGTCCTCGTTTCTCACGCTCCCGTTCGACGAGATGAAGAAGATCGTGCGGCTGCTCCGCAATCCGAAGGCGCCCCAAGGGCCGCGGGTGGTCGTCGCTCTCCTTTTGTTCTACATCGTCTGGCCCGCCGATTTCTTGCCGGACTTCGTCATTCCTATTTTCGGCTGGGCCGATGACCTCGGTCTGCTCGGCCTGACCGTCTGGTGGCTCCACAAGGAGGTCGAACGGCTCTCAAAATAGCGACTCATCGGAGCACGGGAACGGTGCTTCCTTTTTGCATGCCTTTGTGCGACCATGCGTGCGCGTACCTGAACAATCGGGGGAGAAATGCCGAAGACCACGCGTACATTCCCGACGCTCGACGCGTTCATCGACGCCTCCTGGGGGAAGCGCCCCCGAATGGACAAGGCGTCATGTGCCTACTACGACACCATCGTCGGCCGCCTGCGGAAGCTCGACTCGCTCGTGCGTCCCGCCATCGGCCAGCTCGCGATCATGATCAAACGCGACGAGCGCTTCTATGGTTGCACGGGGTTCGGATACGAGCCGCGCGACGAGGACTACTCGCTGGATACCCATCTCAAGATGTGCGTCCTCCGGGAACCCGGCCTCGTCCTCGAGGAGACCGAGAGCGGCCCTCTCATCTCGCTGGCGGCAGCCCAGCACGTGAGCGCCTGGTACGGCCTGGGCGACTGGAGGACCGAGCTCAGGCTCGGCCCTATCCGCGAGGATCCCATCTGGACGTTCTGGCGCGGGTTGGACGTGCCCATGAAGCTCCGCAACTCCCTGAACCAGCTCGGGAATCCCGTGCACATCGAGGTGCTCGCAGGCGATCAGAACGTCATCGCCTGGGCCTCCCGGGGCGGTTCCCGGGCGAAGCTCGTCCATCGCATGGCCCGCATGCTGGGCCGTGATCTCTCGTTCCCCGCGCTGACCGAAGAGCTGACCTACGAGCGAGGGGCGCGTATCAGGGCCATCGATGCGCTCTGGCTGGAGCGCGCCACGCTCAAACGCCGCATCGACGCCATCATGGATGCCGGGCGCCGGGGCGTCGGAGCCGTCTCGCTCGACGGCGTGAGCGTCACGCTCTGCGAGGACGATGACGATGCCCGCATCATCACGATCGCCGACCGTGAGCGGCTCAGGATCGTGGAGGCGAACCTCCGCGAACACCTCGGCTCGCTGCGCGAGCTCGGCGTGGACGACAGCACCCCGAACATCCACCTCGTCCGCCACGTCGCCCAGCAGCTTGGCGTCCCGCTGGCCTGACACCCGCCCCGTGCCGTCCGCACGGGGCCATTTCTATGCTAGAATGCGCTCGTACCCACTTATATTCACCGTATGAAAGGATTCGTTGCGGACATCGAACAGAAGACGCTGGAGAACACCGACTTCCGCCGCGTGCTCTACACCGGGAAGAACAGCCAGCTGGTGGTGATGAGCATTCCGCCCGGCGGCGAGATCGGCGCCGAGGTGCACGCCGACGTCGACCAGTTCCTCCGCCTCGAGCAGGGAACCGGGAAAGCGGTGCTCGATGGCGTCGAGCACGCGATCGCGGACAAGAGCGCGATCGTCGTCCCCGCGGGCATGATGCACAACTTCATCAACACCGGCACCGACGACATGAAGCTCTACTCGATCTACTCCCCGCCCGAACACAAGGACGGCACGGTCCACCGC
>DATEYD010000035.1:0-1786 GCA_035583445.1 Minisyncoccota bacterium | reverse complement strand
GCACGCCCACGTCGGGAAAAGTGAGCCTTCTCGGGATGGACGTCACGAAGAGGAAGCGCGATATCGTCCCCCGCATCGGCGTCCTCCCGCAGGGGTTCAGCTCGTTCGACAGGATAACGGTGAGGGAGACCATCCAGTACTACTCGCGGCTTTTCTGCTGCAGGAACACCGATGTCGACGGGCTGATAGAGCTCGCGAATCTCACGGACAAGAGCGCGGACCAGTTCAGGAACCTCTCTGGAGGCTTGAAGCAGCGCCTCGGAATCGCCATTGCGCTCGTGAACGACCCCGAGGTCGTGTTCCTGGACGAGCCGACGACAGGGCTCGACCCGCGCGCACGGCGCGAGGTGTGGAAAGTCCTGCTGGGCCTAAAGAAGAACGGGAAGACGGTATTTCTCACCACGCACTACATGGAGGAAGCGGAGCTTCTTGCAGACACGGTCGCAATTATCTCGAAGGGGAAGATCGTCGCCATGGGCTCTCCCGACGACCTCATAGAACGCAACGCGAATTACCTGATCCTCACGCTAAAGACCGTCGATGAAAAACCCTTGGAGATCGTCCAGACGATGGGCTTCGAGCCGGTCCATGACAATCACAAAAACATCACGGTCAGGGTGGAGCACACGGACGACGTCCGGCACATACTGAACGCCATCACGGAGGCCGGGGCGTCGTCCCTCGGCCTGGACGTTCGCAAGCCCAACCTCGAAGAGGTCTTCCTGAAGCTCACCGGCGAAGCGCTCCGCGAAGGCCCGGCCGAGGGGGTGCCGGAATGAGCCCGCGCATCATCGGCGCAAATCTCGTCGTAAGCATCAAGACCTTCTCCCGCGAGAAGTCCGCGATGTTCTTCACGATTGCGTTCCCGATCATCCTGATCCTCGTGTTCGGCACGATATTCCTGGATCAGGACAGTATGAGCTTTGCCCTGCACGTGCAGGACCTCGATCAGACAAATTCGTCCGCACAGCTCGTGGAGATGCTCGAACGGAGCGGGAGGTTCAGGATAACCAAGGTCGCCCCTGCCATCGAGGCTGCCCAGTACGCCAAGGACCACAAGGTGAACCTCGTTCTCGTGATCCCCAGGGGCTACGATAGCGCGCTCGTGCGGAGGATGACGTTCCGCGACCCCACTGCGTCCGTGACGTTCACGTACATCTACGACGCGAGTTCGACCTCGACAGCCTCGAAGATGCAAGCGCTTCAGTCCGTGTTCGGGGTGGTGAGCCAGGGGCTGTCCGGGTCGCTGCCGTTCATCCGGTCGGCCGAAACATCGATCCACGCCAAGACGTACCGGTTCATCGAGTTCTTCGTCCCCGGCATCATCGCGATGTCGGTGATGACGTCGAGCCTGTCCGGCGCGGTGAACGTGAACGCGCAGCTCCGGCAAAAGGGCGTCATCAGGAAGCTATCCACCACGCCCATCACCCGTACCGACTGGATTCTGTCGAACATCCTGTACCAGTTCATTCTCGCGGTCATGTCCACGATTGCGATCCTGCTGGTGAGCTACGCCGTGTTCAGCGTGAGCCTGCGGATCAACGCCTGGCTCCCGGCGTTCATCGCGCTGGAGGTCTTCGCGTTCGCCGGAATCGGGATGATACTCACCCGCGTTGCGAAAGAGGCGGAGAGCGCCGTGGCGGCGGCAAACGTCATCATGTTCCCGATGATGTTCCTTTCGGGAACCTTCTTTCCCGTCGAGATGATGCCGGGGTTTCTGCAGAAGTTCGCCAAGACACTGCCGCTGTTTTACGTGAACGAGGGGCTCCGGGCATCCATGGTATTT
>DATEYD010000034.1:0-4387 GCA_035583445.1 Minisyncoccota bacterium | reverse complement strand
CCCATGAGCTGCTTGATGAGCTCTTCCTCGTACATGACCTCCATGAAGTCCCGGCTCTCCCCTACCACGACGACCCGGTTGGTGAAGTCAGAGAACGAATCGTCCGGAGTCCAGTCCACGACGAGGGAGGCGTCGGCATATTCGTGGTCCACCGGATTGTCCCCGGCGATCTTGATCGCCCGCACCTTCCCGTCCACTCCGATCGTGATCGCGTAGCCGAACCGGTTCCCGATCTGGTCCACCATCTTCTTGATCGAGGTATCGAGCCACTGGATCCAGACCTCGTACCGCCACCGGAACGTCGGGAGGACGATGTCGGAGAGGGAAACCCCCGCGAGGTTCTGGAGCACCGTCTTGATGACGTCCTCGGGATACCCCTCATAGTGGGGTGTCGCCGTGACGTTCATGTCCTCCCACAGGGACCGGATGTCTTCCGCCTTCACGCGCATCGTCGGGTACTCGCCCCGCTTGTGGTTCACCTCCGTCTCGCGCACCAGGAAGATTCCCTGCGGGTGCCAGTAGTCGACGCCGGAGACCTTCTCGCCGAACTGGAGCGTGAGCTTACGCATTTTCTTGAGATATTGCTGCCACAGCGATCCCCGGTTTGTCGGGTCGAACAGGTGCCCGTGTGTAACGGTGAACTCAAGCGAGGACGGCTTCCCGTCGATCGAGCGGGAAAGTGTGATGTCGTGTCCCCTGGCGATGTATGCGGAAAGATCGATGGACCCGGAGTCCCTTGCCCACACGATTGTCCTAGACCCTGGAATCGTCTCATTCGACCAGAAAGCGAGCATCGTGTCGTCGACGCCGAGAGCTATCGTCGCCCCATAGGACTTCCAGGTCTGCGTGAGGGCTTGCGCCGCGCCGAATTCCCACTCGGTCGTGTAGTTCGCCTCGACGATCTTCGACTTGTAGAGGAATCCGTACCGGCTGAATGCCGAGACCCCGGCTCCGTTGCAGTTGGCGAAGATGGTCCCGGTCAGCTCGTCGTACATCACGTTCCCGGTCCACGAGTCGGCGGGAAGCCCTGGGATCGCCGTGGAGAGATACTGCGTCCAAGAGGAGGAATCCGGATCCCACAGGACCACTCCCTCCCCGTTCCACCCCTCGAACAGGATCTCCCCGGATGCCAGCACGCGCGGGCCGAAGAGACGATAGTTGTCCTTCGTCGCGTAGGAGGGGCGGAAGTAAACGCAGGCATAGTCGGTGAGGTCGATCGAGACGATCCCTCTCCGGTCCTGCTGGCCGTATAGAGCCGTGTAGGGGAAGTTCCCGTAGATTTTCCCGTCCCGGTAACAGATGTCGTATAGGCCATAGAACGGGAAACCTGGATTATCCCCAAGGCCGCCATCGATGGAAAGAATCCTCGCCCCAGTCGATAGTTGATAGATCCGCAGCCCGCCCCCGGTCCCCGAGGTGGCCCCGCCAATCCAGGTAATGAACACCATGTCGATCGCCGGAACGACAAGGAAATCTCCATCAGGCAGGCCAATGCTGGCAACGTCAGAAATACCCCAATTCCTCTCGTCGAAGACCATGTGCACCGAATAGGTCGGACCCGGATCGGTCAGGTCGATATACCCAACCGCGCCGCTTGGATTCGCAAAGTAACCGGACCATCCGAACAGGTACAGGCGACTCGCATCGGCATCGACCTGGACCTTCTGAGGGGCGGAAGAAACATCCGCCGGCCAGCCGTCGACGTTCTTCACAAGCGACAACTCCACATCGTTGGTGAACTCGAAGTTCCTGATCGTGTCTGCTTCGCCGTCGAGGAGGGAAATTCCGTTCCTCCGGATGATCGCCACGAGGTGCTTGTCGTTCCGTGTGTTGTCCCACCAGGTGTACAGTACCGTCGGAAAGGCAGGAATACTCTCCCCCGTCCATGCCTTGTCGATCGTCCACGTGTCCACGTCGATCTTGATGACGCTTTCGAGATATTTGGGGCCGGTTCCCTGCCACTGGTTCACCACGTAGAGCTTCCGGTTGACCGGATCCCAGGAAAGAGCCTCGCCTTCCATCCCGGCCGGGGGCCAGTTGAGCGTGCC
The DNA here is from genome assembly GCA_035583445.1 of Minisyncoccota bacterium. Lineage (GTDB taxonomy): Bacteria > Patescibacteriota > Minisyncoccia > 2-02-FULL-40-12 > GWA2-44-9 > JAGOPO01. The sequence goes on along the minus strand of DATEYD010000034.1, from coordinate 2,339 downwards.
CTCTCCCATCGTCAGAACGCTCGTGAGTTCCGTGAAAACGAGCGTGAGTTCGCCGGGGGCCTTCTGCACGATGACTGGGTGCTCCCCGACCACGTTGTAGGTATCGTAGTCGGTGATCTTCACGGGAGCGGCCCACGTTGCGCCGTTGTCCGAGGAGATCGAATAGTACAGGTTCTTGAGCCTCGCGCCCTCCGCGCCGACCGATTCCGTATAGTCGAACAGGAGTATCACGTCGCCGCTCGAGAGTTGCTTGATGAACACGTTCGAGACCTGCTTCGTCGGGTCGAGTCCGGAAAGAGATACGGCTGACCTCGCCGCCCAGGTCCGAAAATCGGAGGAGGTCTTCTTCCAGACCGTGTAGTTCGTGCCTCCAGATCGATGGACGAAAACCGAGAGGTACGTTCCGTTCGCGAGGCGAATCGTGGATGGCCCGCTCCAGTAGTAGATCCCCGTGTCCGCATACGTCTCCTTGATGGAGCCGTTCCAAAGATGAGACGTGGTCGGATAGACCTGAACGCCCGCCGTGGTGATCTCCGCCGCGTGGAAGCAGACATCCTTGTGGAGCATGAGCGTATAGGAATCGAGCCAAGCGAGCCCGAGGTTCCCGTTCGGAAGTTCCACTACGGAGACACGGCTATCGAAGGTGTCGTCCGGGAGCACGAACCTGTCTGGCCACGGCTCGGGCGGGTTGTAAATCTGGTTCAGCTCAAGCACCACCGGGGGATTGAAGGATGTCCTTCCTCCGGTCGTGGTGACGAGTTGGATTTCGTGGTGAAGGTTCCCAACGGTGAGGTCATAGATGTACCCATAGATCGAAACGTACGCTGCCTCGCCGTTCGACAGCGAGATCGCCACCGGATTCAGTTCCTCGTACCCGCTGAACCCGTAACCGACGTACTCCCCCTCATTGATCGGGAGCGGGGCCTGCGGGATGCCGGCGAATGGAATGTCCCCGACCATCGGCGCAGTCACAATCTTCACGAGCGGCCTGCGGTCGATCGCGTCCATCGCCGCTGCGAGTGTCGGGTGAAGTTCCTGGGCCATGTCAGGCCGCCTCGCCACGGATCAGGAGTTTCATCTCGATGTTCTTTCGGTAGGGCTGATCGTACCCGGCCACGTCGAACAGGTCGCCGGTCAGGGACAGGATCCGGACGTTGTAGTTAGGGACGTCCGGGCGCGGAGTCACTTCCACGTCGATCTCCGGGATCTCTAGGTTGCCGATATAGTCCACGACGGCATCGAAGTTCCCGGACCATCTGTAAAACGCCTCTGTCGCGATAAGTTGCGCCGCCGTCCCATAACCGGGGTCGAGCGCGGTAACGTCGGCATATCCAGGGCCGAGCGCGACGACATCGTAATCGAGGTACGAGAACAGCCCGTACACGTTGTCCCCGACGATCAAATCCCCGCCGGAAACCTTGTGGTAGTAGATCCTCTGCGTGTGCGAAGGGTCCGGGTATTTCGTGGCCGTAAGGTAGGGCTCGATTCCGATGGTCGACTTGGTCTTCATCGTCGGGCTGGTCTGCGTCTGCACGATGTCTCCGGGCTGGATCTGGTACCAATCGTTGCCCTGGAGGCCCGGCTCCATCTCGTAATCCGCCCAATAATCCCCGGAGGCGGTCACGATGAAGTATTTGTACCTGCCGAGCGCTGCGACGTAGGCGCTCAAATAGGTTCCAACGTCGAACCTTTTCACGGGCGTGACGTAGTCCAGGAACCCGATCAGGCCGTGGTAAAACCTCTGCCCGTACTGCCCGATCGGGTTTGCGTACTCATCTCCGACACTGTGCTTCGCGCCTACCCAAGGGGTAATCGGATCCCACTCGATGAGTTCGTCAGCCCGGTAGAGCACCATCATCTGATCCCATTGCGCCTTCGTGACGAAGTTCCACTTCAGCGGAATGACCTTCGACTGGAGAATCGCCGTCCCCGCCAGGAAGCCGAACACCCCGAGCCCCTTCACAGATGCGCTTTCCCGCTCGGCCCGTGGTATCCCCGCTGTTTCCGGGCGCCATGGGAACTGATACCCGCCAAGAATCAAGACATCACCTGCGCATCGATGGAATCGGCAATGAGGAGCGTCATGACCACCTTCTCCCGGTACGGCTGTTCATAGTGCGCGACTTCAAATAGTTCGCCTTCCAGCCCCTTGATCTCAACGTTGAACGGGCCCACTCCCACAACCTCGGGGTCCCACACGACCTGAACACCGGCCTGATAGAGAGCGTCGAGTGCATCGAACTGGGCAGCCGACATCCATTCCCACTTGAGCTCAATCGGCTTCCCGAGGATCTCCTCATCCCAGGAGAATAAGACCGCTGTGTCCCACGTACGCACGA
>DATEYD010000033.1:0-1027 GCA_035583445.1 Minisyncoccota bacterium | reverse complement strand
CGTGTCGATGATCGATACGGGGGATTTCATGCCGGTCAACCCGCCACGAACACGCGTCTTCACCGCCTCATCCTGCTCAGTCCCCTTGTTCAGCCGTGATGATCCGTATGTACGCTTTCTGCTGGAGAACAGGAACCGAGTCTTCTATATGAAGCCGTGGGACGGCAACAGCGGCGATGATCTCATCTGGCTCGGCACGGAGTACTTGCTCGATAGCCTGCACCTCAGCAGGACCCTGGACCCGCGCGCGGCCGATGTGATCCTGATCCCAGGCGGCAACCAGACCATGTGGTGGCCGAACATCGACGTCTGGAAGGAGGTCTGGTCGAGATGGCCGGACAAGGATTTCGTCGTCGGTCCGACCACGATTTACCTGGGCATCACGAACTGGGACCAGGACGTCAGACAGTCCCACGCCCGTGTCAGGGCTATTTTCGCGAGGGACCCCGAGAGCTATGCGATCCTCCAGACCTGCGGGTTCGATGGGGACATCACAACCGGGCTGTCGCACGATCCGGCGGTGTTTCTGCGCGATTCGGAGTTGATTCGTGCTCACAAAGAGGCGGCCACGAATGACTTCGTCCTGGCCACGTTTCGCGACGACTGGGAAGGCACGAGGCCCCTGCGGGAGCGGCTGGGCCGATGGGCCGACCTGGTGCCGTCGTGCGTTCAACGGAGAATGGACCGCCACCGCCGGAAGAAGAGCCGTGAAAGCAAGATCGCGCACGTGGCTCGACGGACGCGCTGCACAAGGCCGTTGAGGACGTGCGACGTCTCAAACTACCCGTTTCCCTATTTCCTGGAGATGGTTCGTTCGGCGGCCGAGGTTCATACGGACCGTCTACACTGCATGCTTCTGGCCGTCATGCTCGGCAAACCAACCTTCGCCTACCCGACGACTTACAGGAAGCTGGAAGCGGTCTATGAACACAGCGTAAAAGACTGGGCCCACGTCGAGTTCGTCCGCGACACGTTGAATCTCCCGGCGTTCGTATCGACTGCCCACCGGGTTGTGAGGATTGTATAG
>DATEYD010000032.1:0-10091 GCA_035583445.1 Minisyncoccota bacterium | reverse complement strand
AGTTTGCTCGGCATGTAGTTACCTCCGTTGTGCCGTGCTCATGAGTGTGAAACGGGTTAATTCTACCAGCATGGCAACTTCGATCTCTGTTGGCTCGTCGGACCCGACAGCCTTCAGCCTGGCAAGCTCCCTCGCCAATTGTTCGAGCGCCTGCTCTAATTCGGTAGCCCGCTTCACTCGTTCGGCCCCCGGTCCACGCCCATCGGCGGTTCGGAGGTCCGTAACATGGGAGAGTTTCTCGACCACTGCTCGCACGTCTCCCGTAACGAGTTCGATATGATCGAGAGTCTGTGTCGGTTTTCCATCCTTGATGTCCAGCGTCCGTGTGCCATTGCCGGCACCCCGCAAAACCGGACTCACCTCGTTCACCGTGATCTTCTTCAGGATACGGACAGTCTCCCCGTCGATCGTGCGCATCTCGGATTCGATTCCCGGCAAACTGTACGACCACTCCTGCAGGTCGCCCACATTCTTGACGGTCTTGTAAGTTTCGAGGCCGGCGGCGGTGTCGAGAAAGAACGCGCCTTCCATCACTCCGCCGATCTCCCCGTCGTCGAAGATGCGACCCTTGCCGACAGGGAGTCCGTCGTCCCATGACCTATGCCCATAGGCGCCGATGATGATGTTCTGTTGGCCGAAGGCGCCGGGCAGAGTGAGATCCCCCTGCTTGTCCACGACGTTGAAAGGGGCGAAGAGAGCACGCACCGTCCCCGCAGCATCGTCGAACTTGAGGTCCTTCAGGTTGAATATCTTCCGGGTTGCCATCATGATTTCACCCTTCGCGGCAGCCTCGAATGTGCCGTCGTGATCCTCACAGTGTGCTCGTGCATCCTCTGCGTCCCATACTTTTTTCGGGTACCGCATCGCCTGTATCTCGCTCTTGCCTTCCTTGATCCCATAGATCACGTCGATGCACTTCCCCTCGTGTTTGATTTCGCAGTTCTTCCGCGCAAACTTGTCGTAATCACCCGGAGGATGAAGCCTGCAAGCGTGCTCATTTTCGTATGGCATCTCTTTCTCCTCCGCCCTCACCCGATATTCCCGGCGACGGAGAACTTGTCCTCGTCGCTATGGCGCTTCCAGCCCGGCGTTTCGACATATGCCTGAACTTGCCAAACACCGGGAATGTCGAGATCGGTTGCCAGCGTCGTCGTGAACTTCAGGGTTGTGCCGATCACCGTCCCCGCCCATTCCCCGGTCGTCCCGTCCGGCTTGCGGTACAGAATCTTGTGCACTGTGGCCGTCGATAGATCCTCGGTGGTGTCGAAAATGATCTCTGTGCCTATGTCGCCGACGTGAACGGCCATTAGTTGAGCTCCCCCTTGAGAGACACCATCCTGCCAAACGAGCCGAGGCAAGAAATGGAAGCGGATGAGATCGTGCCGACCATGGACACCGCCGCTCCGAATGACCCGTGAAGTTCGACGGTCTCCAGGACTACGGAGGCCGGGCCGGTTGACGTCGATAGCGATCCCGAGAAGCCGAGGACTCCGCTGAGCAGCTTGCTCGCGACCTTCGCCACCCCGCCCGTGAACGACAGCACCCCCGCGAGCGCGCGCTGCGTGAGTTTCGCCACATTCCCCGCGAAGGTGAGCGCGCCCTGCAGGCCCTTCGCCGTCACCTTCTGCACGCCGCCCGTGAATGCGATGACTCCGCCGACCGCCTGGTAGTACATGTGCAGGGTCGTCGCCGAGAGCGCGCCGCTGAACGAGAAGGCGCCCGCGAGAACTTTCTGCGTGATCCTTGCCACGGTGCCTGAGAAGGAGACCGCCCCGGCCAGCGCCTTCACAGTTACCTTCGCCACGACGCCGGAGAATGAGAAGGAGCCGGCGAGGCTCTTGCCGGTGATCTTCGTTGCCGCGCCAGTGAAAGAGAACGCGCCAGTCAAGGATTTCGACGTGCGCTTGCTCGCGCTGCCGGTGAAGGACAGGATGCCGGCTGCCTGCTTGTTGGTTTGCTTCGCTGCGGTCCCCAAGAAGGAGAGGCTTCCCGCGAGCGCCTTCTGTGCGGACTTGGCGAGACCACCGGTGAATGAGAATGCGCCGGCAAGGGACTGGTAGTAGGTGGTGCCGCTGGCCACGTACTCATCCGCCCCGACATCCCAGTCGCTCCTATCTTCATCTTCCCAGTCGGTGGAGAAAGGATAGTCCCCATCTCCAGAAAGGTCAGTGCCGTTCCCTATCAGTTCAGACGATGCCGACCCTATCGTCAGGTCTTCGCTTCCGGCTGTGACGTTCACGAAGTATGCCCCGGCACTCGTGGAGAACGCCGAGGTAGTATCTCCCGTGCCGTCTTCATCGTAGCAGGTCGTCATGGTAAGCGTGGCGTTGTCGATGTCATAGTCTTCGTTCGTGGAGCCGCCCACGTAGCAGTTCTTTGCCAAGTGGGACCCACGGACGCTGAATATCCCATCGTCGCCAGCGTTGCCTATGGTGCAGTTATAGATTCTTCCCGCCGCATCCCAGCCAGCCTCGTCAGAACAACGTATCCCGTGCGACCCAGTACGATAGATAAACCCGTTGATTATGGAAATCTGCGCCCCAGCCGCACCCGAACTCAACTCAACCCCTATGCCGTTCCCGTCATAAACCAAGCAGTGCAGCGTCCGCACCCTTGCGCTCGCCACATCGGGATACAACTCCATGGTCGGATACGTTCCATCAGTGGTGGTCTTGGTTATCGCCAAGTAGTCAAGATACACGAAGCTCTCGTTCACGGTGAGCGTGCGGTCCCATGCCGTTGCACCAGTCAACCGGTATATGTTCCCGGTCGGCCTCACCGCCTGATGCCTGTACCCGTCCTCAACGATTATCTGGATGTAGGACGCCGCCGCCGCAGTCCATCCGTTTATATCCAAAGACGTACTGTCTGCCGTACCACCCGAGCACCGGCAGTGGATCACCATTACGTCGCCGCCACCGTCCGTCAAATCCTGCTGCTGCGCCGCCTCGCACGAATTGAGCGAGGTGTAGGCATCTGCCCATGATGTACCATTCGCCGCACCAGCGGCATCGGGATCAACGTAACGGTCGATGGTGGCCATTACGTCTTCCTCTCAAGAAAGTTGTTCACTTGAGTAGCGGTCACACTAACCACACGATCTGACGATTCAATCTTGTTCAGGATGTTCTGCGGTATCTTCGTCCTATTCCCAAACCATTTGCGCCGCCTGAGTATCTTTTTGTTGTCGGTATCGTAAAGGGCCAGCATCTTGTCCCAATCGAAGGCCATGCCGGGCACCTTCACCACCACGAACGACTCCTTGTCGAATCCCCTCGTGGCCCAGTATCCGTCTTCCCTCACTTCCACGATATCGCCCATCTGGTAGCGCGCATCATACTTCGCCCTAGTAGGTGCATCTAAAGACGCCACCTTCGCGGCATCCCATGCGTCCATGTAGTGCGCTTTCCAGAAGATGAGGAACTCCATCTATGTCTCTTCCGCTCTCACGATCTGACCTATGCTTCTGGCGTGACAGTCAGTTCGTACGTGAATTGGATCCCGTCGCCACTGACCACGTTGATCGCAGCGAACAGCGAGCGGTCCATCATCGTGCCGGCCGCCGCCGCGCTGAAGAGACCGTGCTCGGTGATCGCGAACGTGCCAGAGAACGAGATCGTCCCGACGCTGCGGTAGACGTACGCGCTCGCCACCACCTTCGTCCCTGCTGTGCGCGCGCCCCCGTACGGCGTGACGAGTGCGGTCTGCGTGTTCGCCTCGGCCGTGGTTCCCGTCCCGCAGTCGTGGTAGATGAACACGTCCATCGGGTAGGTGCCGCTGCCGCTCACGAGCGCATTGACGAGGTAAGCGGCAAAGGCTTGCGTCACTTTCTCTTTGCAGATGACGCCGAGGTCCTCGGTGCTCCCATCCTTTCGCAGCACCTTCGCCGAGAGCATGCCCTTCATGGCGAGGGTGCCGTCGAGGCGCGGATCACCGGGCTGCTTTTTCGTTCTGATGAAATCAATGATCTTCATGGTTTCCCTTTCCCATTCCCGCCAGTAGCGGCGACCAGTTCCTTTCGTTTCCTCTCCGGCGTCTCGGCGCCAAAGGTTATGAGGCGCTGTTCCTCGTCCGCGTCGTCGGGCAGCTCGCCCATGTAGGGAGCCAATGAAATGGTCCCTTGCGGATGTTCGTTGTTGACCATGAGATCGCCGACGCGGAAGGTGACGATGCGCCCGTTGCGTGTTTCGCAGTTGTGTGTTATGATTCCATTTGCTATGTACCAGCCATCCCGAGTCTGGAGGTTATACACATGACCCGCGTATGCACGTCGCGAGACTGCGACAACATCGTCAAACGTTATCTGGCCGGTGAGAGCGCTCAACAGATCGCGGCCCTCATGGGAATCAGCAGCGCGACCGTGAAGGATCGGCTCCATGAGCGCAACGTTGCCATGCGGGTCCCTGGACGGCATTGCGTCTATCCGCCCATCGATCGGTTGACTGCCTGGAGAATCTATCGACGGGGTGCCAGTTGCGCGGAGATCGCCGCCCCTCTCGGCGTCCCCATGAATCATGTCCGACTTGAATTGATCCGCGCCGGATATGTCCGGCGAACCGGAAGCGAGGCCCGACGCATCATGATGTCCAGATTGAGCGCCGAGCAAAGATGCGCTCAGACTCGTTCTGCCAACGAGGCTACCAGGGGATGCCATCGTTCCGAATCGTCCCTCTGCCGTGGCGCTCTTACCCGAGAGGCCCATGGCAAGTTCGGAAGCTCCGACGAAAAATGCCTCTGGCGATTGCTCAAAGAGCGTGGCGAAATCGCCATACCGCAACGCGCCGCCGGGCGCTATAGCCTCGATCTCGGCATCGGTAATCTGGCCATCGAAGTCGCGAGTACTGAACGACTTGGATATGGGAGTTCCAAGGATCGCAACGTCCGTAAGATCCGTGCTTTGCTTTCCGCCGGTTGGCATGTTGCCGCCGTCTGGACTGAGATCTCGGGCCATCATCGCGATCCGATTAGCCCCAAGGTAGCGGACTATCTCATCTCCTTTCTGCAATTCGCCCGCAGGAACCCATCCGCCCCGCGTGAGTATCGGGTGCTCGGGGGTTGCGGAAAGGTGGCTTCCATCAGCCGACTCGATGTCGATGAGATCACCTTCGTACCACCGACAAGAGACGCGCTCGGGTTGTAATGCGATCATCTTTGTGCCAGGCGGAACACACTCGATGTCGGTTGGCCCGAGCTGCGCGTCGAACACCTCGACGCCGGTCACGGTGTCGCTGTCCTTGTATGCTTCGAGGGTAGAGATGTTCTGCGCGTACTTCGCCTCGGTGCGGGCGATCATCTTGGCGCGCGTCGCCGAGGATCCCCAGCGCCCGGCGGGGACCATCTCCCTGATGAGATCCGCGATCCCAGCGGCCCCCTCCCCCGCGGCGCGTCCCTGCTCGATAGCCGCGAAGATCGCGTCCTTCGTCTGCTGCGCGATGTCGACGAGCCCTTTGCGAACACCGCCCGCGCTGATGATGCGCAACTCTGCGGGGGCCGACAGGTTCACGCCGAGGCCGAGGGCAACGTTGACGGACTCATATGTCTGTTTCGCGATTGCCAGATACTCCGCCTCGTAGGCTAGATCAAACTCAGGCAGCTCGTCGTCGGCAAGGTCCCCGAGTGAGGTCCAGTCGGGCTCCGCTTTCATCCCGCGTTCTTTCGCCAGGCGCTCGAAGGTCTCGGCGGCTAGATCTCCGTACTCCCGGAATCGCTTCTCCAGCGTGGCGGTCCAGCTCGCGACCTTCCGCTTGCGTTCGGCGTCGAGCCGATGCATGAGGCGGGAGATGTTAGCCGGCGCGCGTGTCGCCTTCGTGTCCGGAGCGGGAAGCGCCTTCGGTGGAGTGGACGCGGGAGGCGGCTCCTGGAAGCTCCCGTCGGCGAGCGCCTTCGGGATGATCTGCGTGGCGATCGAGATGTAGTAAACGTCATCAGCCGGAGTCGTCTCGTAACCGAGTTTGCTCTGGTATACCATGCGCGTGATGCCGCCGGCTGCGAACTGCCGGGTTAGGCGCTCGCTCTTCTTGTTCTCGTCGTCCTGGAGCACGCGGACCTTCGACAGATCCCAGGCGGTGCAATACTTCTCGGGGTTCGCCTCGAACTCGGGAAGCAACTGGAAGTCCCAGTCGTCCGCCCAGGCGTTCTGCATGGGGATGATGCAGTCCTCGTAGGCCATGAGGCGCATCTCGGCCATGGTCGCGCCGACCTTCGTCTGTTGCAGGCCTGTGCCCAGGCCGGCGACTGCCGCGGGGATCCCGAGTAGGGCCGTCACGCGCTCCTCGGGGATATCGCGCAGCCGGGAGAGATCGAGCTTCGCGGCATCGACTCCAACGTAGTTCACGTCGAGGGGACCCGCGGCGATCATCGCCTCCCCACGACGGGTGCCTGCCCAGCTCTCCTGCACGCGGCGCTTCGCGTCCTCGGGCTTCTCGCCCGGGAGAGAGAAGGTCCCCGCCCCATCCTTCGGCGAGATCACGACTCCCATGACCCCGGCGTTCTTCAGCAGCATCGAGGTGAATTCCGAGGCCTCGACGTCGGTGTAGATTTCGCGGAGCAGGATCTTCAGAGGAGACAGTCCGAGGGTAGGGTTGTTGGGGTCGACGCCGTTGCGGAGATGAACGACGTCCTCGGGGGCGAGCTGGATTCTGCCCCCGCTGCGCCCCATGACACCCGAAGGGAAGTACTCGTAGTAGTCGATGAAGCCTTTGTCCGGCACGTGCGGGGTGATCGCCCAGTGCGGGATGAACTGCTCGGCGAGCACTTCCTTGTGTGGCCCGCGGATTTTGTAGGCATAGGTGTTTCCGTCGAGCATCCACTCGATGGTCTGCGCCGTGCGGAAAGCGGATCCGCTGTACCAGGGGCAAGGCCGCTTCAACAGGCGAGCCAGGGGATGCGCGAAATCAATCTTCTGGTCGTCGACCTTGCGCACGCCGATCGGAGACTCGCCCATCCGGCGAGCCGCCCAGAGCACCGGGATCATGATGACGTCGCACTCGGTCCCGTCCCCCACCTTGCGCTGATACGTCGCACCGACGGCCGCCGACTGAGTTCCGTAGAGCCGGGTGATCGAGAAGCCTTTCAGCAGCATGCTCACCAGGCGTTTGCGCAGGCCGTCGAAGATCGCCATCACAGGACCCCTACGTAGTGCGCGGAGTGGATGCTTTCCGTCGCATAGCGGATCGCGGCGATGCCATCGTTCTTGAAGTCGACGAACTCCTCAAGCACGTTGCCGTTCTTGTCCTCACGGTACTTGAAGATGGGGATCTCCGCTGCGATGCCAGGGCAGCGCTCACGGTGAATGTGCAGGCGCTTGTGCCGCAGGAAGTCGATGCCGAAGCGCTCGCTGCCCGGCCCTTTCTTCGAGGCGATGGTTCTCCAGCCGTTCTGGTTCCACTCCTTGATCCGGTCGGGCTCCGCGCTGTCGCCAGTCGTCGTGCCACGCATCACGGGGGCGAGGATCTTCCGCCCCTCGAAGTATTGCCGTGAATCCTCGATGAGTTCCGTGTTCGTTCTCTGCCGCTTGTAGACCTCATCGAAGATGTAGAGCTGCCCATCCTTCATTCCCACGAGCTCGAAGGCGAACGGGTGGCTGTACCCGTAATCCTGCCCCTGATATACGGCATCGAAGTCGGCCAGATCATAGGAGAAATCCTCGACCACGTAGTTCGTGAAGACGACATTCCCGATCACGCCCCACTCGCCCAGGGCATAGATCTGGTAGTACGTGAGGTCCTCGTCCTTCAGCGCCTCGAGCTCCGCGCGGTCCTCGGCCGCGAGCCAGGCGTTGTCTTTGTACGTGGTCTTCAGGACGGTGGCGCGATCGAGCGGGAGCGGCTTGTCGAAGAAGCGGCCCTTCAACCAGTGCTGCGCATCGATCGGGTTGAACATGTAGGTCAGTTGCTTCGGGTAGGCGGCGACTCCCCGGAGGCGGAGGCGCAGTTGCCGATCCTCGGCCGGCGTGAGTTCACTCGCCTCCTCGATGATGATGTCGGTGAGCGGCCCGGTCTGGAAGGTTATGGACTTCAACTTCTCGGGATCGTCCAGGCCTCGGAAAAGCATCTGGTTCCCGTTGTGCTTGCAGGTAATCGACAGCGGCTGCACGGTGACGTGGAAAGCATTCTGCAATCCCCAGGCGTTGATGGTCTGCATCATCACCGCGAAGGTGCTGTCGCGGTTCGCCTTGTCGACCTTGCGCACCCCGAGGTAGTTGTGGCCGCGCTCAGCGATCATCCGGAAGACGGGACGCTGGCCGCCTCCGAACACGGACTTCCCGGATGCCGCCCCGCCATAGAGCACGTTGAACCGCTTGCGATCCCAGAGCAGCGGGTAATAGGCGGGATTGATCACCTCTGGCAGCCGAGAGAAGTCAATCGTCACCGGGGGGTTCGTCCTCTGGTTTCGGAGGAGGGATGATCTCGACGATGTCGTGATGGATGTTGAGCTCGGCCGTGAGCCGGCCGCGGAGGCGGGCAAGCAACTCAAGAGCATGCATGCGAGTAGAATTGTCCTCAACGTCGCAGACGATCGTGTCCTGCCAGAAGTGCGTCGTTTTAGCAGTGAGCATTTCGTCGAGCACCCGCAGCAGCCGGTCATCCCCCATGTTCGCAGCATCAAGGAGTGCCCCCCATTCCCGCTTCCCCCTGATCCGCTTCAGCATACGGCAGCCGAGTTCTATCGCGGAGCGTTCCTCTACACGCGGACGGATCTCCCAGTAGGCATCCTTGGCGGTCATGCCGCTGATGTATGCCTCGAAGAATCGAGCCTCTTTCGGTGTAAGATGCGGGTCCTTCGCCATTCATTTCACATGGGGCTGGGCCCGGGGAGGAGCAGAGGAAGGAGGACGAGGACCTCTGCCTTTCCGGGCCCTATTTGCCCCTACACCCTAGGAGTGCGGGTTTTTAAGGGGGTATGTGCAGATTGGTGTGCAGGTTCGCTTCCGGCCGTTCCGCCGACGCTCGTAGAGGTTGTGGATCGCGTTGTAGACGAGGCGGCGTTTGTGGTGGTCGGGAATGTGCTTCAGGGCCTCGCGTTCGAGGCGATCCCATGCGGCGCTGATGGCGATGTCACGATCGGTTGTCTCGCTGAAGTGACGGCGCGCCTGCTTGATGATGAACATGGCTAGCTCTCGGTCGTCCCATATCGTGAGCAACCTATTTCGTCGTGTCAACTCGCGTCCCCTCCCTGAGTCGCGAATAGATCAGCGTTCCCCGTCGCGTGCGGTGGCGATCGCTATCACCTCATCAAGCGTCCTGACCACCCGCACCTCGAGGTTGCAGCGGATAGCCCTGTCAGCGAACTCCACCTGGTCGGGGTCCTGCTTGCGGCGCTCTGTCTTCACTTCGAGTAACAGGTTCTGCCCTCGGCGCATGGCGATGAGGTCGGTGACACCTGGCGTGATTGGCCGATGCTTCGGGCCGTGCGTAACGATGACAAACCAACCCATGAGCGTGAGGTACTGCGCCGCCTGCGCGACCAGCTCGTCGTGTGTCAGTTGCCTCGTCGGGTCGTCGCGCAGCAGGAACCTCAATGCGTCTCCCCCTCCTTGCGCTCGATGTAGGGACGGGCGGCGGTGAGTGCGGCACGATGCCGTTCCTTGTTCACCCACTCATGCGCCACTTCTACCCACATGATAGTCGCGACTGCGGCGTCCCATTCATCCAGTTCCTTGAGCATCGCTCCGCCACTCTCCACGCACTGCCGGAGTACCGCGAGAAGGGCGGAGTAGTGAGCCTCTTTTTCAAGCAACTCATGGAATCGAACAGCTTCGGGGAACTGCGTCCGCAACTTATCGTTTATTGTCATGCACTCGTTCGTCAGTTGAGAAACGTGGCCCACCACCAGCTTTTCGTCACTCATGGCTCCTCCTTGTACCGCCGGTCGACCTCGGCTTCGGAATCGGGCCAGTGTTCATCATCTACAGCCAACGCCCAGTTCGACCCGGACACGAACGCCTCCCGCTGCATCTTCACGGCGTCGGTGTAGAGGACGAATCCGCCGGCATCGCACTCCACCATCGTCTGCTTTTCATGCGACCACGTGTACCGCCGGAGTAGCCGGGCCACGGCACGGACACCGGGGCACCACGTACACTTACATCC
>DATEYD010000031.1:0-2557 GCA_035583445.1 Minisyncoccota bacterium | reverse complement strand
CCCTACGGCCCGGAGCTGAATCTGGATATGGCGCAGCAGGGGCTGCGCAACGAGATCTCGCACTTCCGCGACACGATCCGTGCGCTCGCGCGCCAGGAGCAGAGCATGTTCGTGAAGATCGAGCCGACGCACGACATCGTCGTCGAGCTGTTCTACCGCAACGGCGTGAAGCTCAAGAAGAGCTTCAACCACCTCCAACCGATGCGCACGACGGTCGTGGACCTGACGCAGAGCGCCGATGCGCTGTTGGACAAACTGCACCACAAGCATCGCTACAACATCAACCTTGCCGAACGGCGGGGCGTCACCATCGAAGAATCACGTGATGCGGAATCGTTCTGGAAGCTGCTCACCGCGACCGCTGCACACGACCAGTTCCGACCGCACCCCATGCTGTACTACAAGAAGCTCCTGAATTCCTTCTCCGATCCCGATGGTGCGCTGCGCACGCGGCTGTTCCTTGCGCATGTCGGCGGCAAACCGATCGCGGGCGTGCTCATGCTGGAGCATGGGACAACCGTCCACTACCTGCACGGGGCATCGGACCGGGACCAGCGCGCATTGATGGCACCCCACCTCCTGCATTGGTCGCTGATCCAGCAATACAAGGAACGAGGATTCACCTCGTACGACTTCTGGGGGATCGATGCACAGAAGTGGCCAGGCGTCACGCGCTTCAAGCTCGGGTTCGGTGGCGTCATCGTGGAATACCCGGGCTCATTCGATATCGTGTGCAAGCGCTTCTGGCGTTGGCTGTACAATAACGCGCCCAGATAGTATCGTTGCGCCGTGTTCAACGAAGGAAGACTCGACCGGATCCTGCGGTTCATCAAACGCTTCATCCCGAAGCGTCTCTTTGACGCCGGGGCGAGAATCTACCATCCGTTCCTAGCCTGGTCCGGCGCGCTACGGTACGGCTTCCCCTCGCATCGCCTGACCGTCATCGGCGTCACCGGCACGAAGGGGAAGAGCACGACCGTATGGCTCCTTGCCCGTATCCTCGAGGATGCGGGGCATCCGACGGCCGCGATCGGGTCGCTCGGGTACAAGATCAAGGACAAGACTTGGCCGAACCTCATACGCATGACCATGCCGGGCCGCTGGAAGATGCAGAAATTCTTGCGGCAAGCGGTCAATGCCGGATGCGCGTTCTGCGTGATCGAGACGCCCTCGGAAGGGTTAGCCCAAGGCAGGCACCTGGGCGTGCGGTTCGATGCGGCGATGTTCCTGGGCATGCATCCTGAGCATTTGGAGGCGCACGGTGGCTGGAAGGCATACCGCGCAGCGAAGCAGATCCTCTTCCGCGCATGCCCCGGGTTCCATGTCGTAAACGCAGACGATCCGAGCGCTGCCGAATTCCTCCGTTTCCGTGCGCGCAAGCACCTCACCTTCGGGGTCCACCATGGCGACATGCAGGCGACCGATGTCATCGCGGATGCCCACCACGCATCGTTCCGTGTGGGCGACGTTGCGGTACGTCTGAATCTCGGAGGTCTGTTCAACATATACAACGCGCTCGCCGCCATGGCGGTCGCAGATGCGTATGGCGTGGTCGCGTCCCAATCGGCGATGACGCTCGCGACGGTCCGTGATATCGCGGGACGCATGGAATGGGTGCAGATCGAGCCATTCGGCGTGGTCGTCGACTACGCACACACCCCGGATTCCTTGGAGGCGGTATACACAACTCTCAAACCACAAGCCAAGCGGTTGATCTGCGTTCTCGGCGCGGCCGGCGGGGGACGGGACAAGTGGAAGCGGCCGAAGTTCGGCGCGTTGGCGGAAAGATATAGCGACCGCGTCTACCTGACCGCCGAAGATCCATTCGACGAGGATCCCGCCCGCATCATGGAGGATATCGCGTCCGGCATCTCCGGTCCCGCGCAGCATGCGAAGGTGGTGCGCGAAATTGATCGACGCACAGCGATTCGGGATGCGTTGACCGACGCCCAAGAAGGTGATATCGTCGTCATCACGGGCAAAGGATCGGAGACGAGCATGTCGCTCGCGCAAGGCAGGAAGATTCCGTGGTCCGATCGGGAGATTGCTCTCGAGTTCCTTCGGAGGTGACCCATGCCGGTGCAAGTCATTGTGGGTTGGTGGGTCGCTGGCGTGCTCTTGGCAGCAGTCAGCTATTGGCCGACGAACCGCTCCCGCAGGCCATCCGTCAACGTTCTCGGGGTCATGCTGACCATTCTCAGCGGGGCAATGGTGGGCACCGCTGTCGCCCTGACCCTCACCCACCTGTTCAAACGCTGAGATGCTCCGTCAACGCCGCTCTTGAGGTGGCGTCTCTTTTTCAGTACCATCGTCAGGTCCTTCGACAACCAATTACGAGGTGATGCATGCGTATGATCGATTTGGACCCCGGGCTGCGCAGCGAGACGAACGCGATTGCGCGGGAGTTCGTCCTCGTTCCACTGGAATACTCGTTCACCGAACGTGAACGTCGGGCGCTCAGACCGTTCTTCTCGAACGTCGACCGGAAGGTCTTCTTCATGTCCGGGCTGCCGGAGTCCGTTGCTGCCACGCTTCTGGCGATGTACTCGAGATTGAA
>DATEYD010000030.1:0-2588 GCA_035583445.1 Minisyncoccota bacterium | reverse complement strand
CCCTACGGCCCGGAGCTGAATCTGGATATGGCGCAGCAGGGGCTGCGCAACGAGATCTCGCACTTCCGCGACACGATCCGTGCGCTCGCGCGCCAGGAGCAGAGCATGTTCGTGAAGATCGAGCCGACGCACGACATCGTCATCGAGCTGTTCTACCGCAACGGCGTGAAGCTCAAGAAGAGCTTCAACCACCTCCAACCGATGCGCACGACGGTCGTGGACCTGACGCAGAGCGCCGATGTGCTGTTGGACAAACTGCACCACAAGCATCGCTACAACATCAACCTCGCCGAGCGGCGGGGCGTCACCATCGAAGAATCACGTGATGCGGAATCGTTCTGGAAGCTACTCACCGCGACCGCTGCACACGACCAGTTCCGACCGCACCCCATGCTGTATTACAAGAAGCTTCTGAATTTCTTCTCCGATCCCGATGGTGCGCTGCGCACGCGGCTGTTTCTTGCGCATATCGGCGGCAAACCGATCGCGGGCGTGCTCATGATGGAGCATGGGACAACCGTCCACTACCTGCACGGGGCATCGGACCGAGACCAGCGCGCATTGATGGCGCCCCATCTCCTGCACTGGTCGCTGATCCAGCAATATAAGGAACAGGGATTCACCTCGTACGATTTCTGGGGGATTGATGCACAGAAATGGCCGGGCGTCACGCGCTTCAAACTCGGGTTCGGTGGCGTCATCGTGGAATACCCGGGCTCATTCGATATCGTGTTCAAGCGCTTCTGGCGTTGGCTGTACAATAACGCGCCCAGATAGTATCGTTGCGCCGTGTTCAAAGAAGGAAGACTCGACCGGATCCTGCGGTTCATCAAACGCTTTATCCCGAAGCGTCTCTTTGACGCCGGGGCGAGAATCTACCATCCGTTCCTAGCCTGGTCCGGCGCGCTGCGGTACGGGTTCCCCTCGCAGCGCCTGACCGTCATCGGTGTGACCGGCACGAAGGGGAAGAGCACGACCGTATGGCTCCTTGCCCGTATCCTCGAGGATGCCGGGCATCCGACAGCTGCGATCGGATCGCTCGGATACAAGATCAAGGACAAGACGTGGCCCAATCTCATTCGGATGACCATGCCGGGCCGGTGGAAGATGCAGAAGTTCCTGCGGCAAGCGGTCAATGCTGGGTGCGCGTTCTGCGTGATCGAGACGCCCTCGGAAGGGTTAGCCCAAGGCAGGCACCTGGGCGTGCGGTTCGACGCGGCGATGTTCCTGGGCATGCATCCTGAGCATTTGGAGGCGCACGGCAGCTGGGAGGCATATCGCGCGGCGAAGCAGATCCTGTTCCGTGCATGCCGCGGGTTCCATGTCGTAAACGCAGACGATCCGAGCGCTGTCGAATTCCTTCGTTTCCGTGCACGTAAGCACCTCACCTTCGGGGTCCACCATGGCGACATGCAGGCGACCGATGTCATCGCGGATGCCCACCACGCGTCGTTCCGCGTGGGCGACGTTGAGGTACGTCTGAATCTCGGAGGCCTGTTCAATGTATACAACGCGCTCGCCGCCATGGCGGTCGCGGACGCGTATGGCGTGGTCGCGTCCCAATCGGCGACAACGCTCGCCACAGTTCGCCACATTGCGGGACGTATGGAGTGGGTGCAGATCGAACCATTCGGCGTGGTCGTCGATTACGCACATACCCCGGATTCTTTGGAAGCGGTATACACAACGCTCAAACCACAAGCCAAGCGGTTGATCTGCGTCCTCGGAGCGGCCGGCGGGGGACGGGACACGTGGAAGCGGCCGAAGTTCGGCGCGTTGGCGGAAAGATATTGCGATCGCGTCTACCTGACCGCCGAGGATCCATTCGACGAGGATCCCGCCCGCATCATGGAGAATATCGCGTCCGGCATCTCCGGTCCCGCGCAGTACGCGAAAGTGGTGCGCGAAGTCGATCGGCGCAAGGCGATTCGCGATGCGATGGCCGATGCCCAGGAAGGTGATATCGTCGTCATCACAGGCAAAGGATCGGAGACAAGCATGTCGCTCGCGCAAGGCAGGAAAATTCCGTGGTCCGATCGGGAGATCGTGCTCGAGCTTCTTCAGAGGAGGTGAGGTGTGGCATCAGTGGCTCTCGTCGCGTTCGATACCGTGTTCGGCGCGTTGCTCGTGGTTGTGGGATTCCGTCTCTGTCGGCGGTCGTCCGTCCTACGGCATGGGCTCGCTCGCTTCCTGCTCGCGCTGGTCGGGTGGGTGATCATGCTTGTCGGCGGGCTCGGTCTGCTCCTGCACGGCGTCGCCTACGGTATGATCAGCGTCTTCTGGTGAACGGCCATGCCGTTCCACGTCGCCCTTGAGGCGGCGCTTCTTTTCCAGTACCATCGTCAGGCCCTTCGACAACCAATTACGAGGTGATGCATGCGTATGATCGATTTGGATCCCGGGCTGCGCAGCGAGACGAACGCGCTCGCACGGGAGTTCGTCCTCGCTCCACTGGAATACTCGTTCACCGAACGTGAACGTCGGGCGCTCAGACCGTTCTTCTCGAACGTCGACCGGAAGGTCTTCTTCATGTCCGGGCTGCCGGAGTCCGTTGCTGCCACGCTTCTGGCGATGTACTCGAGATTGAA
>DATEYD010000029.1:0-1841 GCA_035583445.1 Minisyncoccota bacterium | reverse complement strand
TGCTCGAACGTTGGAGCAGCGTTCTCCCTGACATAGACTGGTATCTGGCGAGTGACGTTTGACGCGCCATCGTCGACATACACCTTGGCGACGAAATAAGTGCCCAGCGCACCCGTGAAATTGCCTTTGTGATCGTATGTGTACTTCACCACGATTTGCCCAGGTACACTAGTGATGTTGACCGTTCGCCCGCTGGCAGGATTTGGGGTAGATGGAAGTGTGAGGATGTAGTCGAAGAACAGTGTGAATTTCAGAGTTGAGCTGGTGGAGCTGGTCGCGTTGGCGAAGAAGGTGACTTCCTGTCCCACATAGACGGAATTGGGGCTTACGGAGAAGCTGGCTATCGTTGCAGCGAGGATTCCCGCACGCTCAGAAGATGGCGGACTGTTCCCCGACTGGACAGCATCAGAGTCTGCGGGCACCCAGAGAGCGACAGCAGACAGAGCCGTGAATAGCAGCAGGGCGCAGGCGACAACTACCGTCAAGAGGTGATATGCGCGCTCTGCGCGAGAAACGCGACTGCCTGTCCCAGCGAGGCTCGTGATGAAAGTGCCCCCTCTCCCCCCCCTAGATTCCGCTACTGGCGCATTCCATTCAGCGGGCCCTAGGATTGGGCGGTAGCAACGGCGTCACTCTATTTAAGAATAGCCTTGGTCAACGCGCAGACACTGCGTGCAACTGACCAACGAGCATGATTCGTCAGGTCCCCGCATGCTCAAATCGGAGTTTCATTTCCCGGATAGTATTCGCGCGAAGCAGAAATCGGTCGAGAACGGAAGGGAACTCCCATCGTTCCATTCGCCGCTCGAGACCGTTGACGCAGACAGAATTCAACCATGGAGGTGGATCGGGCAACTGCTCGCTCGCGCCGCGCTCGGGGTTGCCTGGCCGCCGACTTGACAAGTATATATATGCAGTTCATGATATAGTAGTAAGGCTCCAACGAGGGATGGGATTTGCAGAGCGACAGCGAAGCAAAGGGGCCAGCTGACGAGCGATGGGCCTCCAAAGAACAACCAGAAGAACTGGATATCGAGGGCCGAGGAAACGCTCTTGACATTTTCAGCCTGAGCGCGGGCGTCATGGCTCCTAGGATAAGGACTGCGAACAGGATCGATGGCCTGCTCACGCGGATGCTAGAGAACCCGTCGTCGGGGAAGTACATACGGGACATCGACAAGAACCTCGATTACCTCTACACGCACATGCAGCTTGACATGCTCGAGAGGATCGGCAGGGATGTCTCCGCCCGTGCGTCCGCGATGCGGGAGAGGAGCGCGGATGTCCGCATCCACATGGACGAGCTTCAGCGCGACTAGACCGGTCGTGCCGCTATCGGCATGGACCCTAGATTGACGATTTTGAAAAAGAGAGTGGTTTAAAGGGTTTGGACGGGGTCCTCGTGGACCCTGCGTCTACTGCTCCTTCCGCCTTCTGACGACCAGCGCCGCGGCGACTATGATCATCATCCCGGCCACCGGCAGCACTATCGCCGGCAACTCGGGAATCCAGTCGCCTATGTGCACGATCATCTCGTCGGTGTCGCTGTTGGCCGCATCGTCCCTAACGGTCAGCGTGACGGTGACATCCTGGAACGGAGAGTCGAACGTGTAAGTCACGACCTCGCCCCAGAGTTCAACCGGTACGCTGTTCCATGTGAACGTCCACGTCCAGTTCACGATGCCGACGTTGTCCGTCGATCCGGACGCGTCGAAGGTCACGAGCTCGCCCGCGAGGACCGTCTGGTCCACGCCTGCGTCAGCAACCGGCGGGTCCGTGTCGCCCGGTGGGTTCGCGGTCACCGTCGCGGAGCTCGACACATTGTGCGAGACCATCGGGTC
>DATEYD010000028.1:0-7818 GCA_035583445.1 Minisyncoccota bacterium | reverse complement strand
GATAAGCCCCTTGATCCCGTCGACGAGCATGCCGAAGACTTGCTGTATGCCCTGGCCGATTCCGTAGACGAAGCGCATCACCTCAGCCATGCCGAGGTCGAACAGCGTAGAGAAGCCACTCGCTAAGCCCTCGCTGAAGATAGGCGAGAGATCCATGAGCTTCTGGTAGAACACATCGAGCTTGTCGACGGGCACCCCGAGCAACGTCGGGAGCTCATGAAGCCATTTGCTAATCCCTGCTGTCTCATCAATCCAACCACCGAGTGACTTCCCGCCGCGTAACGAAACGAGGATGTCATCGACGAGCAGGTATATCAGCGAGAACAGCGCGCCAATGGGGCCCCAGGTCTTGAGCAGGCTCTTCCCGGCCGTCGCCAGTGCCGGCCCGAGCCCGCCGGACACCTTGAGTATCCCGTTCAGCGAAGCGAGAAACGGCACGAGCTTAACGCCGAGGAGGATACCGAAGAACAGCTTGAAGGCGTTGCCAAGCCCCCCAACCGAGCGGACCATGTCCTTTATTTGCCCGGCCAGCGAGAGCAGCCATTTCAGCGCGGTAGCCACCCCGCGCACGAAATCTTTTATTTTCGTTTTGACCAGCTCTTTGTTGAGGATGACCCAGTTGTTCAGGGTCTCAAGATACGGCGCGAATACTGACCCGGTGATTCCGGCCATATAGCGGGCCATGCCAGTGAAAATGTCTTTCGTCTGCAAGAGCGCATCGGCAAAGGCCATCGTCCCGCGGCGGCTCTCGTCGTCGACCATCGATTGTTTCCGGTAATCCGCAATCAGCTCGGATACCGACTTGCCAAGAGACCGATAGTGCCCGATCACCACTGCTGCGCGTTGGCCGAAGAGGGCTGTTGACGCGCTCATCGCCTTCTGCGCGTCGTCCGCGGAAATGATCGCATCCGCGGTTTTTGTGAACTGCTCTTCGGGCGAGAGCTTCTCCAAGTCCTTTGCAGCAAGACCAATCGCTCGGAACCCGTCTGCCACTTCTTGAGACGCCGAGCCGGTCTTGATGTCCCCCATGATAGCGCCGAACCGCGTCGAAGCCTTGACCAGCGTATCGAAAGACAGCCCCGTACCGGAGAGAGAGTCGTCGAGGGCTTCAAGAGTCTCTGTCGCGAATCCCGACACGGCCGCCATCTTCGCCAGGCGAGTGTGCGCCATAGCCGTCGCAGTCGTGAAGGCTATAAACCCCGCGGCGAAATTACGCACGTAGCGCGCGCCTGTCAACGCGAAATCCTTGAGGCCTTTTGCCTGCGCGGTAAACGTTTTCAGTTGGGACGAGTCGACATCCCAACCGAGCTTCGCGACAAACTCCTCAATGACTGTGCTCATGGGCTCGCTTGTTCATGCGGTCTTCTATCTCCGCATGAAGCTCCATGTATTCCACATAATCGAGGTACACCGGATAAGGCCAGTCGAGCACGGCGACTGGGGACACACCGGCGAATTTCGCCACGGTGAACAGCTCTGCGTTCTTGTCGCTCAAACACCATTCGATCCCGTCGAGGATGTCTCGCCCGGACGAGTGGCGGCGAAACGGGCGAGGGTCGCCCGGGCGAGTGTAAAAAGCCGGGGGAATGAGACGTCGAGACCCCAGAAAATAGCGAGCCCGAATTCATCAATCCGGTCGGTGAAATAATCGCAGTCGTCGAGCTTCTCAACTTTCGCGATTATCCCATGCCCCTCGATAACACACCCGGCAAGCAGGCGCTCGCCAAGTGTCCACAGAGTCGAGAACGGCACTGAGGCAAAAATGCTCTTGCCCGCTTCGGTGATTGCCACAAAGATTTGGTCCTCGCTTAAATTCTTCGAATCCTTGAACAGTGGAACCAGAGCGCCGTTGAACGCCGACGCGATAGTGCCGATAGCCAGGTACTCGATTTCGAGTGCGTCCCGATACGACAAGGGCCGATACGTAATCGCGATCTCCTCGCCCCCGGGGGTCTTAAATCTCCGTTGGTTGGTCGCTACAACTTGAACCATTTTACCGCCGCCTTTCTGTTACACGGGCGAGACCCTCGGCCCGTCGTGGGTGATCTTGATGTGGATCGCGCGGAAGGCCCATGAAGTGGCCACCGGGTTCTTCCCCCTCTGATAGGGGGGTACACGTTGGATCACGCAATTCTGCGCGAGGAATCCAGCAACCTGCGTTGTCAGGTCCCGGCCAGTAATCGCTGAAATCGGGGCCTTCGAGTCGGCATACGATTGCAGAATCCGCAGGTCGCTGATTGCGCTCGACTTGATCTTGATCGTGACAATGCCGCTGTCTCTGGCGTTCTCGACGTGCTGCCCCTCTCCGTAGAGGCCGATGGCCGGATCGAGGTGCATGTCCTCGTCGTAGTCGACAACAACGGCGTCGTCGTCGTCAGACACGTCCAGCAAGGGAGCGCCGTTGATGGAGAAGATTTGGTTTCGGCCGCTGTATGTTTCCCGTCTCATGTCTCATCTCCTATTCAAGAGCAATGCTGCCCGTGATCTGGAAAGTGTGTGCTTCGAAATTCCCCACCGCAGTGAAGACCTTGGACAGCACCATATCTCCGGACGCCTTCTCCGCCGCGGAGAAGTCCTCGACCGAGGGCATGTTGATCGTGTAGCTGTCGATCAACCGCCTAGTCTTCGCCTCTTCAAGCCACTTTCGGAGTATTCCATCGATTGCGCCGAGTGTGAAGGCGTCGAACGCCAGCAAGTCCTGATTCATGTCGAGGGCGAACACATCGGCTTGGATGTTTGCCTCCAGCCAGTGCTTGCCCATCATCATACGTTTCTCAATACCGCCGGCAGTCTTCCCCCGGTGCACGAACGTGTAGCCACCTGCCCGGGCCACGTAGTTGCAGCCCTTGTCTTCAAGGGCGAGACGGTCGGTGCTCGACAGGTCGTAATCGTCACCGAGGCTGCCGCTCGGGATGCAATCCGCGAGTGGTGTGTGACCGTAACTCCGCGTGCATGGCTCGGCAGGGAGGAAGGCCCCGTCCGCCGCAGCATCGATAAACCTTGACGTGTGCTCGCTGTAGAGCACCAGTGATTGGTCATATCCGAGCAAAGCTAGGGTACTCTGCAAGTCGTCCGCCGAAGACCCGTCAACCGCGTCTGGGTTGCAGTCGACGAAAGTCGCCTGCCGTCTCTCCAGCTGGATTTGTGCGGCGAGAGCGATCACGTCGGTATACGGATCTGTCGTCAATCGTTCTTCAATCGCCGCGTTGTAGAACGCCGCGGTGAACTCTTTCACCGCGGCATAGGCTTCTGCCCAAGTCTCCACAGCGTTACCCGGTACACTTGTCCCGGCCCCGGTCACCCGAAGACCGAGCAAGTACGGAATCGTCCCGGCGCTTGCGTTGAAGGTGATCGCGATTGTCGGGTCAGTATCGTCCTGTCCCGAGGGCATCGTGAGCACCACTCGGTTAAGGGCGTCGAGGGCGAAGGTTGCCGTGTCGAGCCCCACAATCGTCGGTGCGACGAGAGCGTCAAGGGCGTCGTTGAGCGTTTCGAGCACCTGCGCGAAAGTCGTCACCCCCGTAAAGTCCACTGCTGACACAACCACTGAATGCGAGTCGCTGTCAGTGACCGTGAAGCTCCCGGCGTCGATGGCCTCCCAGGTGGCTACCGTCGTCACATGGGAGCCGCAGACGAAAGCCGGAGGGACTGCGGTCAGGGCTACGCGGCCGAGGATGAGCCGGTCGGCCTTCAAGTCCTGCGCGAAGAACGCACTGGCGAAGAGCTTCTCTGAAGACCCAGCCGGCAGGTCCTCAACGTCGTCTTTGGTGACCACGAGAATCCGCCGGTCGATGGGCACCCAGTCAGTGTCGACGAGGAACAGCTCAGCATCGAAAGCCGGTAGTGATACGCTAGCGGTTCTCAGTGTTATCTGTACGTCGGTGAAATAATCAATTTGCATCTTACTCTCCCACTTCGACAACGATCTCCGATTCTATCTCAGAGACCGCGCCTGAAATTTCCACTGTCTCCACAGGTACGTCCTCAGCCTCGTGATACGTGTCGACAGAGAACGTGAAATCACATTGGTACCGGGGGGCAAACTTCGAATCGTCAAGAAACGAAAGGTTCCGGATATCCCCCACATCGTGCAATATCGGCCGCCCGATCACTTGGGGCAACGACGCGAAGTCTTTGACCTTGGCGAGCAGCTCGCGGCCGTTATCCGCGTAGGCGTTGAAACTCACTGTGAGCTTCGTATGGTCCTGTACGGAATACAGGATACCACCGCCCTCTAGCGCTACTCGCTCCACGCTCGGGTAGCAATTTCCCGATTCGGCAAAATCGAAAATGGCTATATAAGGCGGGTCCGGTGCAGGCCCGTTGAACGGGGCGATAATGGTCGTCACACCAGTCACCCCGGCCACCCACGTTGCCAGCTCTTCCATGGTCACGACTGCACCTTGCGAATCAACGCCTTGTGGAAGTTTCCGTCGTACTCCCAATCTTCGACGAGCACCACGCGGTGCTCGACCCCGCCGACAGTCAGCAAGTCGTCGGCATGCAGCTCGGTTGTCGACCAAGTCTTGAGGTGCACGTATTGACGGTCGCCGTCGGGCAGCATCTGCAAATCGGTGCCGGAGGCCCTCTGCGGAGTAATGACCGTTATCGCTACCGGGGCGACGACATCAGGAACCCAGCGCCCTGCTACAATCGTTCCCGTCGGTCGAACGAGAGTAGCCGGTACCTGTGAGAATACAGAGAGCATTAGATACCACCCCCCGTATGCTCGGCCCCGGCCAGCTCGAATTGTATCGACTGACGAAGGGCGCCCGTGTCGATGAGAGGCTTGTCTTTGATGCCGGCGGAAGTCGACTTCTTACGAATAGTCGCCTCGGCATTCGGAACAAAGTCTCCGTTAGTGATCATCATCCTCACGTCGCTGGCCGCCTGAGCCCCTACGATCTTGAGACCCCTGATCGGGTCGACCTTGCCGAGCAGAGACGCACGAAGGGCCATCATCATGTGCTTGCGGTAGTAGTCGTTTTCCCGGAGAGTCCAACGCAAGAACGGCCGCTCGGGGATACGCCCGGTTCCGAACTCGTTCCACCAAGCGATCTCCGCAATAGTCTGCCCGTTTTCCGCGTAAGGGTGAACACCGGTACCCCGAAGCACTCCGACGAGCACGGCGTTCGCCCCAGTGAGCCGGAGCAGCGCTTCGATCTTCTTCCCCCCATATTTGGAGGTAACTGTTACCCCGGCGCTCAAAACGACTCACTCGCGTTAGGCACAGACGGCCCGTGCTGTACCCGCGCTCTCAATTCGATATATCGTAGCCCGTAAGGCGACGATGCGAAAGACGCCTCAATCGAGGTGTAGGAGCCCGTCGCGTAGCTAATAGATACGTCGCCTACAGACTTCGAAGAGATAGGGCCGCCCCCTCCCGAGCCACCGCCCGAAGCCGAGGAGGTCGTCGTGAGCAGGTGTGCCGCGAGATAGAGCATCCCGAGGTCGTAGTAGACACCCCATTTAGCCTCGTGCACGGACATAGCCGCCTCGGCTATCACAAGCCCGCCCAGAGTCGGCGATACGGAATCGAAGACTCCGGGAAAACGGGCTTGGATATCCGAGAGGGAGATCATTCTATCTCGCCGAGCTCCTGTAGGGCGTCGTCCGCCTCGCCCAAGTCGACCGGCTCCGGCACTTTCACCTTCGCGACTTTTGGCCTTGAGCCACGCTTCCTCGGTTGCCCGTCGTCATCGAAAGAAATAACCCCTGCATCGACTTGCTTCTGGAAGAAGGGGAGGGCCAGGCAGGCGTCGAGCTTCTCTCGTTCGACCTCGGACACTCCCGGGGGGAACACTACCCGCGAGACCCGGACTTGCCCGGCCTTCGGGCGGAACATGCACCCTACGCGGTGCTCGCTGTTATTCATCACAGTGATCATGATCACACTGCTCCTGTGGCCGCGAAGAACCGGTCCGGATATTTACAGTGGTAAATACCGAACTTCGTCTCGAACGGCTGATTGATATAGTGTCCGCGATTGTCTGGTGGGACTCGCTCCGCGTCAACACTCAATGCCACAACATTGCTCTCGGGGTCGTCGAACGGTCCGAACGACACGTTGTCGCCCGACCCGCCCGCGGTCACCCCGTGCATCGGTGACTCGATGATGGTGCCGAACTTCCCGTCGACTTTGGCCAGCACCTGCGCGATGGTCTCGTTCGAGTATGCGTTGGCCACTGTCGACGTAAGGATTCTGTATATCTGCGGGGAGCACATCAGAGACACCTTCAAATTCTTGAAGGCCTTGTCTCCATTGCAGTTCTCCACAATGGCGTTGATGACCCCTTGGATGTCAGTGATAATCAGCGCGGCCGTCGTCGCCGGGTTGTCCCAGTCGCCGGTTGCGAGACCGTCGGTCTCTACCAGCGGGTGATTGATGAGCGGAGGTCTGGCCATCGCTGCATCCCCGAGGAACACCAGCTCTTCGACCTTCTCATCGAGGGCCATGTACGCCCGCTTCGCTTTCTCCGCCTCGACAGAGACGCCCGCGTACCCACTCGCTCGCATCTCGATCCAGTCGAGGGAGAACGCACTTGTCATCGAGTGGAACGGGATGTCGATTGGCTTCTGCCCAATCGACACGTTCGGAAACCTCCCGCCGCCACGGTACCAGGCCGCCTTTCCGCTGCCGGACCAGACGGTGTACCGTTTGGTGTTCGCGCCGGCAGGCATGTCCCGGTCGAGGGGAAGCACGTCGCGCCATACCGTGTATTTCTCGATCTCGTACACACCCTGAGCGACCGCGTATTCCAACGCTCTCTCCATCAGGGCCGCCGGAGTGGCGTCTGTGAAATGCCCTGCGTCGAGGCCCGCCATCGTGCTGTCCTTGATACGCCGAAGCGCAATCTCGTCGTCGATGGCGTGGCGCATTTTCGTCAGCCTCGCCATGTCGTTGGCCATCGCGAGCTTCTGAGCGTCTGTCATGATTCTTTTCATCGTCTCTTCTCCTATCAGGTCGCCGAGGTGTTGACGGTGACCGTGCCCGCGGGGGTCTCTACCAGTGTGATGAGAGTGCCGTTGACCAGCTTGAGGTCCCCGGAGAAGGCCGCGCCCGCGTTGGTCTGCACCGATTCGACAACCGCGAGGTCAGCAACTCCGGCCGTCGGGACGACCGCAACGCTGTTGAGCTCGATCCCCTCGATGACCGTGAGGTCGGCAACACCGGCAACCGGTGTGACCGCAACGCTGTTGAGCTCGACGCCCGTGATGACAGCCAGATTTACCGCCCCCGTTGCCCCGACACCACTGTTGAGGGCAACCGAGGTGACGTACCCCTGATCGCCTCTAGCGTCCGTGAGCTTCAGGAGGGCAATCGACCCTCCCACGCTTACGGTGGTCCAGAGCGTCGCACCATAGAGACGAGCATGCGTAGCCGCGGTGCCGATGCGGAGCACTCCCGTTCCTGTGTGGTACCAGATGTCCTGGCTGCCCGCGTCTGCCGTGCCAGCCGCAAGATACGCCCAGACATAGCCGGAGTGGATCACGGGGATGAGCTGGTACTGATCGTACAGCGCCTCGTTGTCGCCATCGGCAACCCCCGGCCCGACGACGTCGGCGCACATGCACGTGATACCGAGCACATCTGCCGGGGTCGCGCCGCCGATGACCACCTGGTTTTCCTCGTCCGTCCCGCGGGACACAACCTTACCGAGCCCGATCCCCGCGGCAGTCTCTACCGCGAAATTCGAGCTGATGTCCGCCCGCATCTCATTGACGATCAGCCCCGGAACTCCCGCGGCAAGAGTCGTCGCACCACCATCTTGGAAGGCGCCATACGTCATGCGTCACCTCGGCTCCACGCGAGCTCTT
>DATEYD010000027.1:0-1417 GCA_035583445.1 Minisyncoccota bacterium | reverse complement strand
GACGACGATGAATAGGCAGTGTGCTGACCGTTTGTCGGGTTCCAGCCGCTCAGCAGGAATGCGTCCTCGTGCCCGTCGGTCAAGACGCCGTCGTTACCGGTGTCGAAACCTATGGCGCCCCAGTCGTTGCTGTCCTCGTGCGTGTCTCCGAAAGCGTCGTAGGCGATGTACAGGTTGGTGTCATCGTTCATCACCAGCAACGTGCCGTAGACCAGGTTGCGCGTATCCGCGGCTCCCAGGCTGACAGACGTAGCGTCTGCCCACTCGCCCGCGGTCATTGCGCCATCCATCGCGGGGGCGGAGTCCGTCCATGAGGAGACTATCCTAGGTACCGTCTGGTCGAAGGTCTCGTTCTGGTAGGCGCTCGTGGTTACTGAGACCCCGTCCAGCAAGTGCCTACCCGAGTCTGAGAGCTGGAGCTGTAAGTGGAAGATGCCGTCAGTCCCGTGGGCGTTGATGATCCACGCGGGGAACGAGAACTGTACGACGTTCGAGCCTGGATCAAGGTAGACCCAAAGACCGCCGCTTACTATGTAGCCCCAGCTCGGATCGTACAGCACGCCGTCGACCAGATATGTCCCGGCGACAGCCACATCGACCGTCGCGTTGACGAACAGGGCATCGTAGTCTCCGTCGGAATCGGCATCCTCAACATACGCCTCGTTGGGCGTGCCGAACTGGGCTGGCAGTGTCTGGAACGCGGTGTACAGGTATGCCGCCGTGGTGAACGAGCCCGAGTCCATCCACCTGCCGTCGTCATCGTAGAGGTCCAGGTATATCGTGAACGGGCCGTTGTCGCCCCAGTTCAAGATGAGCCAGCCTGTGAAGAGTATTTCGACGGTGGTAGTGCCAACAGGCAGGTAGCTGGTGTTGCTCAGGATCTCTATCGTGCCCCATCGGTAGAGCTCCGCGGTCACCTCATAGTACCCGGCGGTCTCGACTGTCACTTGTATCTCGGCGACCAAGTAGTCGTACAGCGTGTCGCCGTTGATGTCGAGGCCATATTCGTTGTGCGGTGGCGCGAACCAGCCGGGGGCGGTCTCGAAGTCCCAGTAGAAGTAGTAGTCCCCTGTCGTGTAGGTTTCAGTATCCACCAGGACCGACGCGTTCCATGCTTCGAGCGTGATGTCCATGTCGTCGCTGTCGCCGTTCTCGTAGATTGGCCAGCCCGGGTAGTCCAGGTTGACGCTGTGCACGCCGACTGTGAGGTGGGTTGTGTTCGAAACCGTGTCTATGATCCCGGCCCATGAGTCCGCTCTCAGAACCCCTATGATAGTGTAGTCGCCCTCTATGGCAACGTCCACCATGACAGATATCTCGAGGTAGTCGTAGAGGCTATCACCGTCAGTGTCGTTGGCATAGTCGGTCGTCCCGGTCGTGAAGAAGATGGGCCTCCTCTCGAACTGGTCGAGGGTGT
>DATEYD010000026.1:0-25707 GCA_035583445.1 Minisyncoccota bacterium | reverse complement strand
CGAACAATAGCTACCCGGCAGTGCTCTTGGCAGAACAGCCGGTACACCAGCGGTTCGTTCGTCCCGGTCCTCTCGTCACGTCTTCCCACATCACTGTGAGCGCAGACTATATCTTCATCCCGAAAATTCGGGAGCCGGCATCTGATAGGGGCTGAAAAGCCACCTATCTCATCGTCGGGCTTACGCCCTCGGAATCAGTCGTTACGGGGTCAGACCTAATAGTCGTCGTATTTCGCTTTTGTCTTTCTTTCGCCGAGTCGCATAGTTCGCGTTCTGAACGACAACTATATGGTCGGCAATGCGACTCAATTGCGGACGAATAAGCTTGTCTTGCGAGATCGAGGCGAGTATCGTTGCCGCTTTCAGCAGCGCCTGCGCCTGAACCCGCTTGAACCGGATGAATGGGAGCAGATCGGAGAGAATGTCTCTGGTCTGCGCAAATCCATTTATCCGTAACTCACTCATGCCGTCATTTCGCCGCGACAGATACCCGATACCGAGTATCCTGCGAATCCACCGCAACGGCGCTTCGTGACGAGTGTCCTGATAGAACACAATCGTACACATGAATCGTCGCTTCAGTGCGCCATCACGCCGTTTCTTGATCTGGAGCATGAGACTTCCGTCTCCGTCCAAAAAACCGGCAATGTAGGCAAGACTATTCTTAGATCGACTTCCCACGGTATTGTCTTGAAGGTTCCTGGTCCTCAAGTAATTGTACCCCGGTTGCGGACCAATGCAATCGGAGCTATCAACGGATCCAGGATCTTCAAGATTCCACCGTTATTAGCCGGGTTGTCATCACGGATTGCTCCGTGAAGTAGCAATTTCTTACTAGGGACAACCCCCCTCAAATCCTCACGCCCGCACCAGATAAGGACCAACCTGTCTCACGACGGTTTGAACCCAGCTCGCGTACCCTTTTCATTGGCGAACAGCCAAACCCTTGGGACCTTCTTCAGCCCCAGGATAGGGCGAGCCGACATCGAGGTGCCGAACTTTGGCGTCGCTGTGAACGCTCGGCCAAAACCAGCCTGTTATCCCCAGAGTAGCTTTTATCTGTTGATCTTCCGCGCTCCTACGAGCCACGGTCGGTTCACTAGGACCTGCTTTCGCATCTGCGCGACACATCCGTCTTGCAGTTAAGCCGGCTTATGCCTTTACGCTATCGCTCCGATGTCCATCCGGAGCTAGCCGACCTTGATGTACGCCTCCATTACTCTTTAGGAGGCTAGTGCCCCACCAAAACTGCCCGCCAGGCACTGTCTTGATGTAGCCCTAGTAAGATGCAACGCAAAAGTTCCCGATAATTTACTTCAGGAGCTTCTGCAGTTGTACCCTTCTAGGGCTACACCAGTTAGAGCTACAAGTCGTTAAGATGGGTATTTCACTGGCGCCTCCACCATCCCCGAGAGGATGGCTTTAAAGGCTCCCCACTATGCTACGCATAACAACTCGTAGACCAATACCAAGCTGCAGTAAAGCTTCTGGGGTCTTTCCGTCTAGGTGCGGGTAGTCAGCATCTTTACTGACACTGCAGTTTCATCGGGCTCGTGGTTGAGACAGTTCTCCGCTCGTTTCGCTATTCATGCGCGTGGGAACTTACCCCACAAGGTATTTCGCTAGGGTCGTCCACATGTCGCCATATGGCCCGAACTCTATCTTTCCCATGGTTTCATACAAGAAACCATGAGTTTTGGCGTTTGGTTTCTGAGGATTCTGATCAAGTTTGGTTCTTCCAGACTCGATCGGTCTTTCCTGCTGATTTTCTGCACGAATCGCTTTGTTACTGTGGCCTATAGGTCACGAGTAGCGTTCGATACACCAGGTTTTCCAGCATATAGCCAATGTTTTTGAGGGCATACACGCTTCGCGTGTATAAGCAGCTACCTTCTGAACGTCTCCTTTCTATAACTGTCTAAGCCCTTCTGCACACCTACACAAGGCAGATGAGCAGAACTTTTAGACAGTTATAGTTACTGCCGTCGTTCACTGGCGCTTCGGGCTTTCCCAGTACAGATTGCTCCATACCAGTGCAACCGTTAACGTTCCAGCACCGGACAAGCGTCACCCCGTATACTTCGCCTTTCGGCTTTGCACGGAGTTGTGTTTTAGATAAACAGTCAGCAGAGAGTCGTTCGCTGCGGCCATGCTTGCGCATGGCAGGCCTTATCCCTAAGTTACGGCCGCTTTTTTGCCGAGTTCCTTAACCACGAATCACCCGTTCGCCTTAGTGCACTCACACTAGTCCACCTGTGTCGGTTTTCGGTACGTGCACGCTCAGATTATGCTGAGAGATTTTTCTAGGAGAGCTCTTCTGTCGGATCCCGCCTTACGGCGATTTCGTCTGCCTCGACGTTGCGCGAGCGGATTTTCCTACTCGCCGGTCTACGGCCCACGACACGAATCCAATAACATGCCCGACATCGTATCTCCCGTCCTCCCACTTGCATCTGAACGTGGCGCAGGAATGTTGACCTGCTGTCCATCGGCCTCCCATGCCCGTAAGCATGGTTATCCTTAGGTCACGGCTAACCCTCCGATGATTGACATTGCGGAGGAAACCTCAGACTTTCGGCGGTCAGGGCTTTCACCTGACTTGCGATTACTCCTCCCGGCATTCTCACCTCCCATCGCTCCAGCATGCCTCACGGCACACCTTCGCAGCAATGGAAGCGCTCCTCTACCACTCGGGAGCTTCGTGAAGGACTCGAACGTGTGTTCGAGGAAGGTCAGCAGGGAACGGGATTCGAACCCGCGATCTCCAGTGAGCGGGTGTCTAATCCGCGTTCTGGTGCTCTACCTCTGAGCTACCCCTGCACTGAGTATTGGGATGGGTGGGATTCGAACCCACGTACCTCCAGCGTTTGTTTGGACCTGCACCGGCCCATGAGTACCGACGCTGTTGTTCATGTCCGCCCTGAACTCTCCACCCCACTGCGTTCCTTCACGAAGCTCCCGAATCCGCGATTTCGGTACTACGCTTAGCCCCGATACATTTTCGGTGCACGATACCTCCCCTTGCGGGTTCGAGTAGTGAGCTGTTACGCACTCTTGAAAGGGTGGCTGCTTCTAAGCCAACCTCCTACCTGTCTAAGATATCGTACTTCCTTCTGACACTGAGCGTAGATTTAGGGACCTTAATCTGCGATCTGGGCTGTTTCCCTTGCGACCGTGAAGCTTTGCCCCCACGGTCTCACTGTCGGTCGTTGCACGGCGGTATTCGGAGTTTGTTAGGCAAACCTACCCATAAGGGCACGGCGAGCCTTTCAGTGCTCTACCCCCACCGCTACCAACCGACGCTGCCCCTAAAGGCATTTCGAGGAGAACCAGCTATTACCAGACTCGATAAGCTTATCACTCCTAACCTCAAGTCATCCCAGAATATTGCGCCATTCACGGGTTCGGTCCTCCATCCGCCTTTCGGCGAACTTCAACCTGCTCAAGGTTAGCTCGTCTGGCTTCGGGTCTATCCCGGCCTGCTTATCAACGTATTGATACAAGGTCGCCTTGCGGCGGCACTGTATCAATAGTTGAATACGCGCTATTCACACTCGGTTTCCCTACATGTCCGCGCCAAAGGCGCTTACATTTCGCAGGACGGAATAAGTCACCGGGTCATTCTTCAATAGGCACACCGTCACTCCTTGCGGAGCTCCGGCTCTTTGTAGGCGTATGGTTTCAGTTCTATTTCACTCCCCTCACCGGGGTGCTTTTCACCTTTCCCTCACGGTACTTGTTCACTATCGATCACACAATATATTTAGCCTTACCCAGTAGTATGGGTGGATTCACCCAGGACATTCTTATCCCGGGCTACTCAGGAAACAAGACGAGAGTTCAACCGGTTTCGGATACGGAGCTGTCATCCTCTATGGCCGGCCGTTCCAGGGCCGTTCTCCTACCGATTGAATTTGTAACTCTCTTGAATATCTACTACCGATCGCGACTATACGCGACCGAGAGTAGAGATTCAGTGTCCTATCCCTACGACCCTCTCCACATATTGCTATACAGAGAGTTTAGGCTATTCCCAGTTCGCTCGCCGCTACTAAGGGAATCTCTTCGGTTTCTGTTCCTCTGGCTACTGAGATGTTTCACTTCGCCAGGTGTGCATCGTGCTTGCGCACAATATGCAGGGTTCGCCTGCATGGGTTGCCCCATTCGGAGATCCCCGGATCAACGCCTGCTCAACGGCTCCCCGAGGCTTATCGCAGTCACGCCACGTCCTTCTTCGCTATTGTGTGTCAAGGCATCCTCCATACGCCCTTTCGTTCCACTTCATTTCGGCGATGCGGCACCGTTTTCACGGACCGCATGCACGGTGATTGATGCTATGATTACCCCTACCTGAGTTTTCAAGGACCGCGTCCTCGGAGGACGGGGGGTGGCTCGGCAGCGCCGGCTCACCCCTCGACCCCCCAGAAACCCGCCTTTTACAAATAGAAACGCCGCTTCCGCGGCGTGCATTCCATGGGCCCAGCAGGGCACACGCGAACTCACGCTGCGTGGAGCTTTTCGTTATGTGCGACAGTACTCATTTGCGCTAATAACACTAGCAAATACGGGAAAAACAGTCAATAGGCGGTATCCACACACAAAGAGAGGCGCAGTGCCTCTCTTGGAGCACCCCTTCCGGGGTGGATGCGGGGACGGGATTTGAACCCGCGACCTCTGGGTTATGAGCCCAGCGCTCTACCATCTGAGCTACCCCGCGACAGAACTGATCCCAGTGTACCCGACACGGGGACAAACGCAATTACGCGGTCAGGATCACCGGTCCGCCTTCCGTGATGACGACCGTGTGCTCGAAGTGCGCGGAGAGCGACCCGTCGGCGGTCTCGTACGTGAAGCCGTCATCGCCGTCCTTGATGGCGCCTCTGCCCATGTTGATGATCGGCTCGATCGCCAATACCATGCCCGCCTCGAGCTTCATGCCGCTCTGCGGTTTGCCGGTGTTCGCCACCCACGGTTCCTCATGGAGCTTTGTGCCGATGCCATGTCCTCCGAGCTCTGCGGCGATGGAGAATCCGTTGTCCTTCACATGGCTCTCGATGACGTGCCCGATGTCACCAAGGTAGCCATCCGGGCGGCACATGACGATCGCCTTCTCCAGGCATTCGCGCGTCACCTGCATCAGCTTGCGCCGGTTATGGTATTCCTTCTTCTCTCGCGCCTCGTCGCGGCTGAGGTTCGTGACGAGCACGGTGCGCGCGGCATCGGTATGCAGGCCTTTGTGGATGACGCCGAAGTCCAGCTTGAGCAGATCCCCTTCTTTCAGGACATAGTCCGATCCCGGCGTGTGCACGCATTGATGGTTCACGGAGAGGCAGATGACGTCGGGATAGTTGTTGTAGTCCAGAAAGCTTGGCTGCACCTGGTGAGACCGCAGGAGCTCGACGGTGCGTGCCGAAAGCTCCCGGGTGGTCATGCCCGGTTTCACATAATCGGCGAGATCTGAAAGGATCGCGGCCAGGATGCGGCCGCCTTCCTTCATCGCCTCGATCTGCGCGGGTGTCTTGATGAGTGACATACCGGACAAGAATAACGCACCTGCGTAAAAAAAGAACCCCCGTCGCTGCATTGACGGGGGTGCCGCTATCCGATCGGCGCGGGAGCGGTTCGGCGTTCGACGATCGCGGCGACTTCCGGATGGATCGCCTCGATGGCCTGGTTGCCGTCGATCACGAAGAACGGGACACCGGACTTCTTGAGCAGCTCGATCGTCGGGATCGTGAGCTCGTGGTACTCCTGGAATCGCTTGTCCAGGAGCTTCGGGTCGTCCAGGTCGCGCACGTAGAGCTCGCTCTGGTCCCAGGGACACACCGTGACGTTCCGGTACTCGGGGGTCCACGGGACGGAGTGCTTGTGGGCCCTGCAGTAGCGGCGGTTGAGGATCCGCTTGCGCGCTTCCTCCTCGTCCAGGAACAGGTTGATGACCACGATGTTCTGGATGCCGACGAGCTCGTCGAGGCCTTTGAGCTCCACCTGGGCTTCCGCAACGGTCCGCGGGGATCCGGAGAACACGAGTTTCTTGCCCTTGGGCAGCTGCTCGCGGACGTACTCCATGATCCACTCGCCGGTGAGTTCCGGCGCGTTGAGGTACCCGACCTTCACGCGCTCGATCTGCTCTTTGACGATCGGGTCGTCGCCGTGCTCTTCGAACTTCTTGTAGATGATCTGGGAACTGGGAACCTGCGTCATCCCATACTCCCGGACCAGGAAGTCCGCCTGGGTGTCCTTGCCCGCTCCGGGCGTACCGACGAAGATGACGATGTTCACGGGCACTCCCTCCATGCGGCCATCCTACGGGACGCATCCGAAAAGAAAAGCGAACGTTCTCCACACCCCGTGGAAACCGCATTGACATCCCGAAGCGCTCTGCTAGCGTTCCCTGAACTACCTCAGAAGGAGGTATCCGTGAAGCGAACGATCCTTCCCATCGCATTGCTGTGTGCGATCCCGGCGTTGGCCCAGCAGCCCGAAGCCCCGGACACGGCGTGGTTCAACGAGACGGCCATGGCATTCACCGATCCGCTGCCCGAGGGGGCCGTGAACATCGAGAGCTCCGGCCCGCTGACGTACCAGCGGATCCTCGTCCTGAAGACCGTCGCCGCCGAGTACGGTACGCTCCACGTCCAGCTCCTGAGGACCGGCCTCTGCGTCGCGGAAGCGCCCTGCGAGTTCGCCATCAACGTGCAGCTGCGACAGGACAAGCCAGTCACCGACGACGCCCAGGTGCTGTCGCTGCGCTACGTGTTCCTCAGCAAGCTCGCGCGCGTCGAGGGCATCGGCTGCTTCTGGAAGGCCATCGAGCTCGGACGGTACTGGCAGCGCCTCAACGGGGCGACCTGGTCCGAGTTCGGCACCGGGACCCCCGAGTTCCAGCTCGAGGAGGCGTTCATCGCCGGTACGTGGGACTTCGCTGTCGAAGGCAGTAAGGAGTAGATCCGTGCCCCGGGACACCACCCGGGGCATCCTTTTGCCCCATGAATTGACAGTCCGCCTATTTCCGTGGTATATTCACTCCGAGGAGGTCTCCATGCCCATCGAGATCGATCCCGTCATCACCGAGCGCTGCGTGAACTGCGGTCAGGACACGGGCGTCCCCGTCACTCTGAGCGTCGACCGCCGCCTGCACTACATCGAGGGCGCCGGCCAGCTCTGCCGGGACTGCTGCCACGGCATCTACCCCGGCCACTGCAGGTGCCCGCAGACCGGCTACTACGACAACCAGACGCTCCACGCCGACTGGGTGATGTAGCTCGAACCCGCCTTCCGTACGAAGGCGGGCTTTTTTATTTAAAAAAAAGAGGGCGCATGCTTTCGCACGCGCCCGTCACATCCGGACATAATATACCACACTTTGTTGAGAAAGAAAAGGCGGGGGCACGTCACCCCCGCCGGAGCTCGAAGCGCTTCGCTTTCAGCTCGATCCACCGCATCGTGTTCAGCCAGTCGGCGTCCGGGTGCAGGTCCGGCGCCACCTCCCTCGCCCAAGCGAAGGCTTCGATCGCACGGATCCCGAGCAACACGACCCGAATGAACGTCGCGGGATCGGCAAGCTCCGCCCGGTGCTCATCCGCAGCGGACATGAAGCGTTGCCGCGCGTCGCAGAACGCGTTTCGGATGCGCTGATCCCGGGCATTGAAGCGCCGCATCAGAAGGAACGACGCCAGGATCACGAGCTCGAAGATGGAGAGCGCAGCGAATATCGTCCACCAGAGATCGGCCTGCGTCTCGGCACAGCAGGAGATCACGTCCGTTCGTGCTCCGGCTTCCCGAGCTCGTAGGTCTCGAGGGCTTGCTGCATCGCTTTCCGGCCGGCCTCCGGGCTCACGAGACCGAAACGGTAGTCCATGATCGCTTTGTCGATGCGGAGGAGTATTTCGCACTCGTCCATCCCCACCGAGTACGGCTGGTGCATAAGACCGACGATCACGCCGACGCTGAGCGTGTGCCGAGAGAACTCTCCGTCGCTGCAGATGATCGTCACGACCACGGAATTGGGACCGCCCACGAGGACGCGCTCCACGATGCCCGTGGGGCCGTCGCGATAGAGCATCACGGTGGCACCTGGCCGGATTTCGTCTGCAAAGATCGCCTTCATCACTCACCTCCGCGCATAGTATACCACAAGTTCCGAAAAAAGAAAAGCGGGGGACGCGTCCCCCGCCGTCGGTCACTCCTCGTCGATCTTGATCTTCCACCGCTTCAGGAACTTCCGGTCGAACGGCGTGAATTCCTTGGAATGCGTGACGGGCTGCCTGAAGTGCTCATCGCGCCGCGCGCACACCGGCGCGGGCTGTGTCTGCTGTTCGGGCGTGTCCGGCGGCTGCAGGGAGAACATCGCGATGAACTTGTCCGGTGGCACCTCGAGTATAGCGCCGCATCGGTCGCAGGTGATCTTCAGTCCGTACTTATTGTCCGACTGGGAATAGAACGGCGTCCACGAGAGGTTGGTGTAGTCCTGGGGGTGCCCGCAGATCGGCCCGGTCAGGGTGATGACGATCCGTCTGAACATGATCACCTCCGAATGTGTGCGAGGATGGTACCACGGTTTCCGAACTCTGTCAAAACATAACCGGCCTTCCGGACGGCAAAGAAAAGGGCGGGGACGTATCCCCGTCAGGTCGTTCTGCATCAATACCAGCCGATCGACGACGTATTGCGCTCCGATTCCGACGACCTCCCCAGGTCGTCGACAGCCATGGTTTCTTACAAAAAGAAAGGCGCGTGGAGCAACGCGCGCCCGGTGATCTTCAGCGGGTCGAGAGCATCTGCTCGATGTTCTCGATCGTGAGCTGACGCTTTCCGTTCTCGGTCACCGCATCCACGAACTGGTCGGTGTCCATGTGCCAGGCCCGCATGAATCCGGCGACTCGAGTCCACAACGTCCGCGGAACATCCACGGAAAACCGCTCACGTCGCGCGACCGTTCCCGTGATCGTAGCAAAGATCTTCTCCGGCATGTTTCACCTCCACGGACTTCTATACCACACTTGCTAGTATTCGTACAGGCTCAGCTGCGCCTGCACCTGCTTCATGGATTCCAGGGCCACGGCGACGACGATCAGGATCGAAGTGCCGCCGACGGTGAAGGCGGAGATGCCGGTCGCGCCCTGCACGATCGAGGGAAGGATGGCGATGAGGCCCAGGAAGAGCGCGCCGACGAGTGTGACGCGGTTGAGCAGGTGGTTCAGGAACATCGCCGTGTTCGGTCCCGGCCGGATGCCCGGCACGTACCCGCCCTGCTTCTGGATGTTCTCGGAGATGCTCTTCGGATCGAAGGTGATGGCGGTGTAGAAGTAGGTGAACACGACCACGAAGAGGAAATACAGCGTGGCATACCACACCGGGTTCTGCAGGAATCCGCTGATCGCGCTCGCCACGCGGGCGATGATGGCGATGCCGGACGACGCAAAGAAGTTCGCGATCATGCTCGGGAACAGGAGGATCGACAGCGCGAAGATGATGGGGATGACGCCGGCATTGTTGACCCGCATCGGCAGGTAGGTGGACACGCCGCCGTATTGCTTCATGCCGCGCACGCGCCGGGCGTAGTTGACCGGGATGTTGCGCTGGGCCTCGGAGATGTAGATGACGCCCATGATGACCACGAGCGCGACGGCCACGAATGCGATGTAGGTGAAGAGCTGGTCCGGGGTGTACGTGAAGATCGCCTGCTGGATGCTGCGCGGGAACCCGGCCACGATGCCGGCCAAGATCAGAAGCGATGCGCCGTTGCCGAGGTTGCGTTCCGAGATGATCTCACCAATCCACATCAGGAACACCGCGCCTGCGGTGACGATGGCCAAGGTCCCGGCCATCTGCGCGAGCCCCAAGGGCGCGATCACATTCTGCCGCGACAGGAGCGTCAGGAACGCGTAGCCCTGCATCGCGGCCAACGGCACGGTCAGAAGCCGCGAGTATTGGTTGAACCGGCGCCGGCCGGCCTCCCCTTCGTACTTGTACATCTGCTCCAACGCCGGGAAGATCATGGTCAACACCTGCATGATGATGCTGGCGGTGATGTAGGGGCCCAGTCCGAGCATCGCCACCGACAGGGTCGACAGCGACCCGCCCGTGAACGTGCTCACCAGACCGAACAGCTGGTTGGACGCGAGGAAGTCCCGCAGGTGCGTGGTGTCGATCGCGGGAATGGGGATGTTGTGCGTGAACTGCGCGATCGCCATCAGCCCCAGGATGAGGAGCACCTTGGTGCGCAGCTCGGGCCGACGGAAGATGTTGAGGATGACGTTCATGATGCCGCAATGGTACCACCTGCCTTCTCGATCGCCGAGCGGGCGGAGGCGGAGACCACGATGTCGCTGAACGAGAGCTTCTTGGTGAGCTCGCCCGTGCCGAGGATCTTCACGTCACCGGCGTCGGCGGGAATCACGCCCTTCGCGACGAGCGTCTCGTGGTTCACCAGGTCGCCTTCCTTGAACGGCGTGAGGTCGTGGAGGTTGATGACCCATGACTTGGCGTTGCGGGGCTGGAAGTAGCGGTGCTTCTTGTGCGGACGCTTGTTGCCGTGCTTCTTCGTCGCGCCGCGCAACTTGGGGAAGAGCTGCCAGATGCGGTTGTCGCCGCCGCGGAACCCCGGACGCACGCTGGCGCCGGCCCGTGACTTCTGGCCCTTGGTGCCTGCGCCCGCGGTCGTGCCGCGCTTGCCGCCGCGGCCGATGCGCTTGGTGCCCTTGCGGGGCGTTGTCGGTCTGAGGTCTTTGAGTTGCATGGTTATTCGGTGATGGGGCGGATGCTCTCGAGCGCCTGGATGGCCGCGCGCGCGATGTTGAGCTTGTTGCTGGTGCGCGAGATGAGCTTGCCCGTCAGCGCGCCGATGCCGGCCAGCTGCGCGACCACGCGGACCGCGCCGCCCGCCTTGATACCGGAGCGGGACGGCTTCAGGATGACCTTCGCGCTCGAGTATTTGCCTTCCACCTGGTAGGGAATGGTGCCGCCCTTGATGGTGACGGTGATCAGATGGCGCTTCGCCTGGTGGTACGCCTTCTGGATGGACTGCTGCACGTCGTGGCCCTTGGCGATCCCGACGCCCACGCGTCCCTTGCCGTTGCCGGCAACGACGGTGGCGCGGAACGAGAACCGCTTGCCGCCCTTGGTCACGCGGACCACGCGGTCCAGCGCCAGGGTCTTCTGGTCGAACTCCGGCTTCTCCATCGGCCCGCGGGAACGCGGACCGCGGCCCGGACGTCCGCCGCGGCTGCCGCGCATGCCGAACCGGCCGCCGCGCAACGGGCGCTGCGTTCCCTGCTCGTCGAGCGCGGGTCCGGTGGGAGGGGTGGGTGCGATCGGTGTTGGTGTGGGTGTGTCGTTCATGGTGCGATTTAAATCTTGATCCCGCCTTTGCGCAAGCCGTCGGCGACTGCCTGCACGCGGCCGTGATACTTGAATCCGCCGGCGTCGAAGACGGCGTGCTTCACCTTCTTGGCTTCCAGGAGCTTGGCCAACGCCGTGCCTGCCGCCAACGCGCGCTCGGTCTTCGTTCC
Organism: Minisyncoccota bacterium; assembly: GCA_035583445.1. Lineage (GTDB taxonomy): Bacteria > Patescibacteriota > Minisyncoccia > 2-02-FULL-40-12 > GWA2-44-9 > JAGOPO01. The sequence goes on along the minus strand of DATEYD010000026.1, from coordinate 14,194 downwards.
CTTCTTCTTCGCGTCGGTCACGGATGCGATGGTGAGGTGAAGGACGTCGTCGACCGCCTGTGCGATGACGTGCTGGTTGCTCTTGAACACGGCAATGCGGGGACGGACGGCCGTTCCGGACACCTTGGCGCGCACCCGATCGTGGCGGCGCATGCGGTTCACTCGTTTGGCGATGTTGAGGTCGGTCATGTTATGCGGTTGCCGTCGCGGCCTTCTTGCCGGCCTTGCGGCGGATGATTTCGTCGGAATAGCGGATGCCCGAGCCCTTGTACGGCTCCGGCAGGCGCTGCTTGCGGATCTCGGCCGCCATGTGGCCGACCAGCTCCTTGTCGATGCCGGCAACGGTGATAGTGGTCTTCTCCACGGTGAACGTGATCCCCTCGGGGGCTTTGATGGAGATGGGATGGCTGTAGCCCAGGGCGAGATCGAGATCGCGGCCCTTCACCACGGCTTTGTATCCGACGCCCTGGAATTCCAGCTGCCGGGTCCAGCCCGTGCTGACGCCGGTCACCATGTTGTTGACCAACGCGCGCCACAAGCCCCAGGTCGCGCGCTGGGCGCGGTTCGGGTTCTCAACGGGCGGCACGACGAACAGCATGCCGTTGTCGATCTTGGTCGAGATGCCGGCCGGAAGCTCGCGGACGAGCGTCCCCTTCGGGCCTTTCACAGACAGCATCGCACCGTCCACAGTGATCTGGACGTCGGAGGGAAGCTTGATGGGTTGTTTGCCGATCTTGGACATGATGGGGTTTACCAGATTTCGAACATGACCTCTCCGCCGATGTTCTCCTTGCGGGCGTTCGTGCCCGTCATGACGCCCTTCGAGGTGGACAGGACTGCCAGGCCGTATCCGGAGCGGACCGGCTTGATGTTCCGGGCGCTGATGTAGATGTGGCGGCTGGGTCTGCTGACCAGGCGGATGCCGGAGATGGCGCCGCGGCCGTCAGCGTACTTCAGGACCAGGTCGAGCCAGGCGACCTCCGCCTTCTTGGCCATCTTTATCACCTTCTCGACGCTGACCAGGTAGCCGGCTTCGACGAGCAGCTGGGCGATGCGGAACTTCACCTGCGAGAACGGCGCGGCCACGCGCTCATGGCGCACGGCCTGTGCGTTCTTGATCCGATTGAGCATGTCTGAGATGGGGTCCATAGTTTTGTTTACCAGGATGATTTCCGTACGCCGGGCAGGAGTCCGTCGTTGGCCAGCTCCCGGAAGCAGATGCGGCACAGCTGGAACTTGCCCATGAAGAACCGGGAGCGGCCGCACTTGAAGCAGCGGTTCACCTTCCGCGACGTGAACTTCGGGGTCTTGGCGCTGCGTGCGATGGAGGATTTCTTTGCCATGGTGTTATTTCTTGATCGGGAATCCCAGGTGCCGGAACAGGGACAATCCGCGGTCATGGGTCTTCGCGGTCGTCACGACCGTGACCTGCAGGCCGAAGATGTCCTTGATGTTCTCCAGCACGATCTCGGGGAAGATGCTGTGCTCACGGATGCCCAAGTTGAGGTTGCCGGCCCTGTCCACGCTGGACGTCTCGATGCCGCGGAAGTCCTTGGACACCGGCAGCGCGAGCGAGATCAGGCGCTGCAGGAAGTCCCACATGCGGCTGCCCCGCAGCGTCACCGCGTAGCCGACGGTCTCGCCCTCGCGGACCTTGAAGGACGATACGGACTTCTTGGACGCGCGCGCGGACGCCTTCTGGCCGGTGAGCAGGCTCATGTCCCGCTCCACCTTCTTGAGGAACTCGCCCTCTTTGCGCGTCCGTCCCGTCCCGGTGTTGACCACGACCTTCAGGATGCGGGGCACCGCCATCACGTTGGTGATACCGAATTCCTTCCGCAGGGCGGGGATGGCGTGCTTCTGGTAGGTTTGCTTCAGGGTTGGGGACATGGGACGTGGTAGTATACCGTATTTTTCGCGTTTGGCAATGCTTTTCGCTATACCGGCAGGTTGGTTTTCCGGTCGATCCGGGTCTTGGTGCCGTCCGCGTTGACGAGCCAGCCCAGGCGCGTCGCCTTGCCCGTCTCTTTGGAGACGAACGCGACCGCCGAGGCCGACACCCAGCGCTCGACGGACACGATCTGGCCCTTCTGCCCGCCCCGGCGGGCGCGCAGGTGCCGCTTGATCATGTTCAAGCCCTGGATCGTCAGGCGGTTGGAGGTCGGATCGGTGCGCACCACGCTCCCGGTCTTTCCCCGGTCCTTGCCTGACAGCATGATGACGTTGTCTCCTTTCTTGATCTTCATGGTATGCGGATTAGACGAGTTCTTGGGCCAATGAGGCGATGGTCTGGAATCCCTTCTCCTTGATCTCGCGCGGGATCGGGCCGAAGATGCGCCCGCCCTTGGGCTCTTTGCCGTCCAGGATCACGACGGCGTTGTCGTCGAAGCGGATGGTGGTGCCGTCCGGCCGGCGGTACGGCGCAGCCTGGCGGACGACGACGGCCTTCAGGATCTCCTTCTTCTTCACGCTCTTGCGGGGCTCGGCGACCTTCACCGACACCACGACGATGTCGCCGATGCGGGCATAGCGCCGGCGGGTCCCGCCGAGCACCTTGAACACGCCGACCTTCTTGGCGCCGGTGTTGTCCGCAACGTTGACGATGGAACGGGGTTGCAACATGTTCGGGTAGTTATGCCTTGCGCTGGACGATCCACCGCTTGGTCTTCGACAAGGGCCGGGTCTCCGCGATCACGACCTTGTCGCCGGTGTGATACGTGCCGTCGGCGTCGTGCGCTTTGTATTTGTCCGAAACCTTGTACTGCTTCTTGTACTTCGGGTGCATCTTCAGACGCATGACCTCGACGACCACGGTCTTCTGCATCTTGTCCGATACGACGATTCCAGTGAGGGTACGCATGGTGTGGGGGTTAGGCTTTCTTATTGAGCACGGTCTTGATGCGCGCGATCGTCCTGCGGGCCTTGCCGAGATCGCTGGTGCGCTTGAGCTTCCGGTCGGCCAGGTCGAAGCGCAGCTTCGCGAGCGCGGCCTGTTCCTTCGCCAGGTTGGCCTGGAGCTCAGCAGCGTTCGCATTGTCGAGCGGGTTGGTCTTCATATGGTTATGTGCGCTTCACGAAGCGGGTCTTGATCGGCAGCTTATGCCCGGCCAGGCGCAGGGCCTCGCGGGCGACCTCCTCCGTCACGCCGTCCAGCTCGAACAGGATGCGCCCGGCCTCGACGACGGCGACGAAGTGCGACAGCGATCCGCGTCCGCCGCCCATGCCGACCTCGGACGATTTGGCGGTGCGGGGCTTGTCCGGGAACACGCGGGTCCACACCTTCCCCCCGCGCTGCAGGAGGCGGGTGATGGAGCGGCGGGCGGACTCGAGTTGGTTGGCCTTGATCCAGCTGGACTGCTCGGCCTTCAGGCCGTACGCGCCGAACGCCAAGTACGTCCCGCGGCTCGCCACCTTCTTCGGGGTTCCCTTGTGCGCTTTCGTGTGTTTTACGCGGCTGGGCTGCAACATGGTTTATATGTTGGTCTTCTCGAATACGTCGCCTTTGTAGATCCAGACCTTCACCCCGACCGTCCCGTACGTGGTATGGGCCGTGGCGCGGGTGTAGTCGATGACGGCGCGCAGGGTCTGGAGCGGCAACGCGCCCTGCTCCATGTGCTCCGTGCGCGCGATCTCGGCGCCGTCCAGGCGTCCCGAGACCTGCAGCTTGGCGCCCTTCACCTCGCGGCTCGCCATGATCTTGGTCATGGCCATGCGCAGGATCCGTCGGTACGGCGTGCGCTTCTCGATCTGGTCGACGATGTGCTCGGCCACCACGGCGGCGGACGAGTCCGGGCTCTTCACTTCCACGACCTCCAGCTGCAGCGGGATGCCGTGGCCGAGCTTCTTGGCCAGCGCGCCTTGCAGGTCCTGGATGCCCATGCCGCCGCGGCCGATGATGAGGCCGGGACGGGCGGAGACGATGGAGACGCGCACCGCGTTGTTGCCGCGGTCGATGTGGACCGAATCCACGCCCATGTTCTTCAGGCGCCTCTGGAGGAACGTGCGGATCATGACGTCGTCCTTCAGGAACTGCGGATACTTGGCGCCGCCGAACCAGCGGGAGTTCCATGCCCGATGGATGCCGAGGCGCAGTCCGATTGGTGATACTTTTCGTCCCATGTTAGGTGGTTGGTTCAGCCTTCGCTTCCTTCGGTTGGCGGTGCTCCAGTACCAGGCTGATCTTGCTGGTCTTCTTGTGGATCGGTTTGGCGCGTCCGAATCCCTTCGGGATCCAGCGCTTGAGCTTCACGCCCTCGTCCACCATCAGCGACTTGATCCAGAGGTGCTCCGAATCGAGCTTGGCGGTGGACTGCGCGTTGGCGATGCCCGAACGCAGGAGCTTGGTCAACGGGGCGACCGAACGCTTGGTCAGATGCATGAGCTGGTCCAGGGCGGCGTCCGCGCGCTTGCCCTTGATCAGGCCGGCCACCAGCCGCACCTTGCGGGGGCTGATGCGGAGCGTGTTCAGTTGTGCTTTGACGAGGGTCATGGTGCGTTATTGCTTCGGTGCCGCGGCAGCTGCCGGCTCTTCGGTCGCCTTGGCTGCCTTGTTGGCCTCGATCTCCTTCTGCTTGGCGGCCATCTCGATCTCCTTCTGCATGCGTCCGCCGTGGCGAACGAACTTGCGGGTCATCGAGAACTCGCCAAGCTTGTGCCCCACCATATCCTCCGTGACCAGGACCGGGATGTGGATGCGGCCGTTGTGCACGCCGAAGGTGTGGCCGATGAACTCGGGGGTGATGGTGCAGGCGCGGGCCCAGGTCTTGATGACGGTCTTCGATCCCGCCTTGACCTTGCCCACCTTCACCAGGAGCTTGGCATCCACGTACGGTCCCTTTTTGAGGCTTCGTGACATAGTGGTTACTTGATGCGACGGCGCATGATGAATTTACTCGATTTCTTCTTCGGATCGCGCGTCTTCACGCCGTACGCCGGCTTGCCATGGCGGGTCTTCGGACCGGGCATGCCGATCGGCTGACGTCCCTCACCGCCGCCATGCGGGTGGTCCACCGGGTTCATGGCCGTGCCGCGCACCTTCGGGCGGCGTCCCAGCCAGCGGCTACGGCCTGCTTTGCCGATCCAGATCAAGCTGTGCTCGGCGTTGGACAGGCGACCGACGGACGCATAGCACTCGCCGTTGATCATGCGGGTCTCGGACGAGGGCAGCTGCACCTGGGTCAGGCCGGAATCGTGCGCGAGCACGACCGCGGCGGAGCCCGCCGAGCGGACGATCTGGCCGCCCCGTCCCGGCTGCAGTTCGATGTTGTGCACCTCGGTGCCCTGGGGCACGTTCTTGAGCTTCATGCGGTTGCCCGGGCGGACCGGGGTCTTTTCGGAAATGGAAACGGTGTCGCCGACCTTCAGGTCGCCGGGGGCCAGGATGTACGCCTTGGCGCCGTCGATGTAGTGGAGGCGGGCGATGCGGGACGTGCGGTTCGGATCGTACTCCAATGCCGCGACGGTCGCCGTCACGTCGTGCTTCGTCTGCTTGAAATCCACGTCGCGGAGCAGTCGCTTCACGCCGCCGCCGCGGTGCGGGGCGGTGACACGGCCGTGGTTGTTGCGGCCGCCGGTGCCGCGGCGTCCGACGGTGAGCGATTTCAAGGGGCCTTCCTTGGAGAGGCCGGTGAAGTCGTATCCCTGCATGTGCCGTCGGGACGGCGTTGTCGGCTTGTAGTCTTTCATGGTTATGGCTGTGCGGCCGCGATCGAGCTGCCGGGCTTCAGGAGGACGATCGCCTTCTTGCGCGCGGCGCTGGAACCCATGTACTTGCCCACACGGCGCTGCTTCGCCGGCAATTGGATCATCTTCACCGACGCGACCTGCACGTGGTACGAGCGCTGCACGGCGTCGCGGACCTGGGACTTCGTCGCCTTGGCCGACACGACGAACGTGTACTGGTTCATCTCGATCCCGCGGCTGGCCTTCTCGCTCACATGGAAATGCTTGAGCACCGCGGACGTCGCCGGAGCGGCGAAGCTCGGACCGGTCGCCTCTTGTGCAACGGGCTCAACCGAAGGTTGCACCTTCGGGGTCGGTGCCTTGATGGGTTCCTTGCGCTTCTTCTTGAAGAGGTCCAGGAGTGCCATGTTATTTTGTCTTCGCGAACGTCTTCTCCATGTTCGCCACCGCCGCCTTCGAGGCGACCATGAACGGATAGGAAAGGACGGTCAGCGTGTTCAAATCCTGCGCACGGATGGTGTCCACCTGCTGCAGGTTGGCCGTCGCCTTGCGGATCGGCAAGTCATCGGTCGTTCCTGCCAGGACCATGAGCATGCGCTTGTCGTGCCCGTAGTCCTTGAACTGCTTGCCCAACGCGGCGATCAACGCGACCGCATCCTTGGTCTTGCCGGTTGGGACCGCAAGCTCGTCGACGACCAGGAACCGGCCTTCGGCGACGCGGGAAGAGAGCACCGAGGCGAATGCCGCGCGGCCCTGCGCCTTGTTGATCTTGCGCTTGAAATTGACGTCTTTGGACGGTCCGTGCGCAACGCCACCGCCCACCCAGATCGGGGAGCGCATGGAACCGTGACGGGCGCGGCCGGTGCCCTTCTGGCGCCACGGCTTCTTGCCCGTGCCGGACACTTCCGCGCGGGTCTTGGCGTGCGCGATCACGCGCCGGTTGTTGGACATCTGCGACGTCGCGACCTGATACACCAAATCGGCGTTCGGCTTTGCGTGAAACAGGCGGTCGCTGACCGCGACGTCGCCTTCCTTCTCGCCCGCTTTGTTGTATACGGCGATGTCCATGGTTATGCAGAAACTTCGATCAGGGAACCCTTGGCGCCCGGAACCATGCCTTTGACGGCGAGGATGCCGGCCTCGGGATCGATGGCCATGACCTGCAGGCCGCGGTTGGTCTGACGCAGCGAACCGTCGCGGCCAGGACCGCGCAATCCCTTCAGCGTGTGCTGCGGGAAGCGCTGGCCGATCGAGCCGACGTGGCGTTCGACGTGGCCATGCCCGTGCGATGCAGGGGCGCCGGCGAACCCATGGCGCTTCACCGCACCGGCGAAGCCCTTGCCCTTGGTCGTGCCGGAGCAGCGGATGACGTCGCCGACCGCGAACTGGGAGATCTCCACCTTGTCGCCGACGGCCATGGCCTTGTCGGCGGGAAGCCGGAACTCTCTCAACCAGCGGAAGGCGCCTGAACCCTTCAAATGCCCCTTCAGGCCCTTGGACAGGTTCTTCTCCTTCTTCATGCCCATGCCCAGCTGGACCGCAGAATACCCGTCCTTCTCATCGGTCTTCACCTGGGTCACAACATTGGGGGCAATCTGAAGCAGCGTAACACCGACCTGTTTGCCGGCGTCCGTGTAGATCTGGGTCATTCCCAGCTTCGTCGCGAGGATGAATTTGTCGTAAATCTTGGCCATTTTCAACAAAAAAGCCCGGCCTGGGCGTTTTCTTCGCCAAAGCCCACGCGGTAGTATCCGGAGGGACTTGCCGCATGTTCCGAGGTGGCTGGTCGGGCTCTAACTCCGGCCATTCACCGCGAAGACACAAGTGTAGCGGAAAGGGAGGGAACAGTCAATACTTCCTACCTGGATGGATACCACGGGAACAGTAATAAGGGTGTTTTTCCGCACGCGAAAGTGCGTCCGGTCAAAGGCTCTGAGGGTGATATGGCCACTGGTTCTGGCGGAATGTGCCTTTGTCAACAACAAAAAATGGTCTTGCTGGACCTGTAATATTCTGGACCTCCTAGGTGCGCGCGTCAACCGTCTAACAATAGAGCACCCGTCCGTGAACGAATTAATATGGCTGCTCATGAGATCAGGTGGGGTGCGAAGAAAAATTTATCTATTTACAAATATATGCTCCATCCTCAACGTATCCCAAATAGTAGCTACTGTAGCCAAATTTATCTCTACAGATTTGATCCACATACGATCTGGCAACACAGGCCGTGGTGGTGGTATTCCAAACATAATCAGAAATACAAGAACAGTTAGAGCCGCCATTTGTATTAAAGGTGCCATCCCAGTAGCTATTCGGCCATTCTTCCTGACAACCAGCAGTTCTCGTAATGCACGCCGTTTGCTGGTTATTCCAAACATAACTAGAATTGCATTGGCAATAAGTTCCGTCTGAGTAGGTGTTCCACCCATATTTGTCTTGGCAAAGCTCGCTTGCGCTTTTTTCAATAAAGACCGGAGTTGGCGTGGGTATTACACAATAATTCCCAGATTCCACATAGCCGGCGTTGCATTTCCAGGCATCCCTCGAACTATCCACAACACAAGAACTATTTGCCGGTCGTGCAATGCACTGGCCCATGAAGTAGCACTCGCTACTACTACAGTTTGAAAAGAAGTTATCGGTTTGGGCGGGTACCTCATCGATAAAATCGTTGATTAGATTAGGTGGGATGAGAACGCCTAAGTTCTGATAATTTCCTTCAATGATAGCGGAAGGAATTCCTATGAAACAACCGTACTGATCTATTGCGAGGCCACCAGAATTGCCACTATCAATTTTGGCCGAGGTCAGAACGGTGCCATTACTATTGAAACTGCTAACAATGCCATCCGTAATTGTTAAATTATAACCACCACTTGTAACCGGGTAGCCATAAATCCTCACCGAGTCTCCTAGTTTGATATAGCCCTCGCAATTGGAGCCATCTTGAAATTCTGGAAATGTTCTTGGATAAGTGCCCCAAGATTTTCCGTCTTCATCCACATACACGGAATCAATTTGCAATGTCGCTATATCGTACTGCTTACTCAATCCCTTTGTGATCTGTGGTTCTGCGTAATAGATTTCTATTGGCTCTCCCGTGACCTCATCTGGAAGAACGACGAGGCACTTATCATCTTGCACTCGCGGCATTTCTCCGACCTGAGGAATTATATGAGAATTGGTGAGAATCAGGCCGTCTGCTGTCATAATCGTTCCCGATCCACCACTACTTTCACTGCCATTAATTGCGGTACAGAGGATATTTACTACGGAGGAGGCGGGATTAAAATCACCGGATTTCGTCGAAGATCGAGGAAGGTCAGTCGTGGATAAAGAGTTGAGCGTAATTATAACCAACAAGATTGCAATGGTTATCGCGGAAAGAGCAACCCATTTTCGACGAGCAGAGAACCACCGGGAAAGGCGGTTTCCTAGTGTATTATCAAGCCCAATTGCGGTGCCGCAGATTTTACAAAATTTGACTTCTGGGTTTATGCTGTGCCCGCAATTTTTACAATATCTTGGCGAGTCCATCACATTAGTAGCTAGTCTTTAGACCAAGAGAGCCGAGATAATTGAATATATTCATAAGAATATAGATTGGGGCAACGAAAAATGATATTGTGCCAAGCCAGCCAACCGCTAGAGTTGTCAGGGTGTACTTCCAGAAGAATTCATTGATGCATTTCCTGCAGAGGCGACCCTTTATTGATCGCTCAAAACGACGAACAAGGGCCCCAACATTTTGATGAAATTCTACCTGCTTCGTAGGAGCATCTGCCCCGCACACCTGGCAGCCCTGATTGCGCCCCCGAAGATAAGCATCTACCGACCCAATAGGTTCGGTGGTTTTTTCAGAGCGGATATCCTGAACCTCACCCCCGCAATAAATGCAAAATCTACTGTCTTCCCCTATATCTTTTTGGCAATGAGGACAATTCATTGATCTATTTTCTAAACCTGTTTTCTGCTTTTCCCAACATATAACCCCAGATCATCTGAATAAAAATGGAGGTCTTGAGTGATTCAACAATTTCATTAGGCACCTCCTTAATAGTCGGAGCGGACTCAAACAGATTTTCCATCCTGTGCTTGGACATAGTCACAAAGGGAAGGGCTAGTTCCTCTGAAACATTCTTTATAAAACTTGGTTGTTCTTTTTCGGAAATAGTAGCCCATTCTTTTATGAGATCGGCCTGAGAAATGTCCCCGACCTTGCCGACCCTCTCATTCCTGTTGAGGTACTGGGCTAGCCATATCCAATAACCAACAAGAAAAGAACCTTTAAAAGCCTGCTCTATGCTTTCGATTGCTTTGTATGGTTGCTTATTGAGAACTTCTTTGTGTTCACTTAAAAAAGTCTCGCAATAATTCGTGGGTAGCTTCCCGATTATTTCCCACGTTTCTGCTGGTGTCAGGGCGATATATGAATCTCTTTGCCTCCCCTCCGAATCGAATATTTCAACGAATTTGTCCCAAATTGTCGCTGAGTCCTTCTTCTCCTCTACTGGCCTTCTCTTTTCAGGTTCAATAGATCTGCCCTCGCCAATGCTACCACCACAAAATTCACAAAATGCACTATTTTCCGCAATTGATTTTCCGCAGTGTTTACAGAACATAATTAGGTAACTTTACTTCCACAGTGTGTGCAAAATTTTGAATCAATATCAATCTGATTCCCACACTTACGGCAATAGTTCGGGACAGCTGCATTGATCTGAGAAGCGGTCCCCTCTCTTGGTTCTTTTGGATTTGGGCCGTATTGATTATCCCCGGGCTGACTATCTTTTGCTAAATCAAGGATAAGCAATATTGTGCCTATGAGAGGTATAAGGGCAATCAACAACCACCATCCACTCTTGCCTATATCGTGAAGCCTCCTAACTCCCACTGTAATACCGGGGATAAATGCGGCAAAGACATAAATTGCATATAAGGGCTCACTAACAAATGCCAATGCAGTAGCTAGAAAAAGATTGAACAAGACAAAGTACCAATACTCCTTTCTCCGCGCGCGACCCTCAAAAACCGCGTATTTTTTGAAAGCTTCCGCATAGTAATTCATAAGTTGGAAGATGATAATTGGTATATCCAATATTAACTCTAACTTGTCAAAATAGCCACTGACGGACTTTAATGGGGCCGCTGATGAAGAAATCCGCGATTTGTTCGCGCGATCCAAATAAATGGGCAATAGGGGCCCGTGAATTTAAAGGTGTGGCAAGGTGTTGTCTCGTAGTGAAGGAACACTCCAAGGACAATTTTAAAGTTCTCGACGTGGATCTTGAATCTGAGATATGATTGAACGTTGGGGGGCAATATCTTTAATGCCTGATGCTGTGGACAGTACTATTGCGAAGTCCCCGCCCCGCATCGTACCCTGAAGCGGTACGAACCTTATTCATATGAGCATCAACATCTTCGTCCCCATTCTCGTCGCCGGTCTGTTGGGCGGTGTCATCCGCGGCGTGGTCGGCTTCATCAAGCACCAGTTCTCATATAAGAACGTCCCCTTCGATCCATCATATTTCGCGGGCATGATGGCGATGTCCGGATTGGTCGGATTGGTCACGGCGGTCGCGGTCGAGGATACGGGCACGAGGTTCCTGGGCGTCGAGACGCTCAGCCCCGGCATGGCCCTCATCGCCGGCTACGCGGGCGGCGATTTCATCGAGAATCTCTACAAGATCGTCTTCAAGAAAACGCCATTTGGAGGATCAAAATAGAATCGATCAGTTAGCAGACGCCGCCCTGGTGGGCGGCGTTGTGTTGGGTGGATCCTCCCTTGTTCGCGGTATTACCTCGAACACATACTTACCTGGATGGGCTTAATGTGGTAACCAACCGGTACGCCAAATCCCACATGAGTCAGATATTCCAGCGCTCGAGGGTCGTCGGGGACCTTGACCGTCGCAGTGCGCGTCCACGGTTGTGCATTCCCCGACGGATCTATGTATTCGATGTTGATTTCCAGATCGACGACGTTCCCTTCCGAGCTCGTCGACTTGATGGTCACAATCACTTTTGTGCCCTCTTTAATGGGAGTGGGCAAACTAAAGCGCTTACGCTCCACGGGATGATCCGATGGCCAAGTCTCGGATGCGCTAGCCGGAACAAACCATTCAAAGCCGACTTGCCCGTCTATCGTTTCGTTGACGAAAAGCCGGAACAGAGCTGGATCACCGATTACAAAGAAGAATGGCGCAACCTCAGAAGTTGATAGATCTGTGTCTACCTCGTATTTCACCTCCCAAGTCCCAGGAACAATGTTAATCGGATCCTTCCGGAGGATCACCGGGTACGGTATTGGACCCTCTTTTGCTGTGTAATACCCATCGTCGTCGGGACCTTTGTAGCGCTTGGTGTTCCACGCGTCCCGGTCGTCCGCAAATAATACCGGTTCGCAAGCAGAAAATGATTGCGGCTGACTGTAGTTGCTGAGTGTCGCCACTGATGAAGAGCTAGTGTTTATTTGCACACTTGTCCACTGCGATTGTTCCACGTGCTGGTTAACCTGTGCACCACCGCCTGGTAGCAGGTTGAACACGTAGGCAATAAGTGGGGGGATGAGCAAGCCCAGAAGCCATTTCTTACCGATCTTCATTGTTGAAAATTAGTGAAATATTCATCAGATATGTCTTTGGTCTGAATAGGCCATTCTCCCAAAAAAACCTAGGGGAACCAATTGTGGATAAACGGACAAGGCCGTAGCTCCGCTAAATCTTGACTATTCCAATATATTGTTGTAACATATGTTCCTTCGTTCCCAACCAAGGAAGGATTGAACCATGCGGACAATCTGGCGTTCGATCCGGGACTCCGCCCTCGGCGCCCGGAACGGCGTCAGGACCTTTGCGGCGGTCACCGGACCGATCCTCAAGCCGTTCTTCCCGACCTTCAAGGTCGTCGTGGCCCTCCTGGCCCTGCAGATCGCCATCCAGGCGATCTACCCCCTCCTCTACGGCCGCCTGACCGACGCGCTCGTCGCGCGGGACACGCGGCTCTCGCTCCTCCTGTTCGCGCTCCTCATCCTGCAGGGACTCCTGCACTTCCGGATCGCCTACCGCAGGGAGCTGTACGAGGTGGACCACCTGGACTGGACCATGAACCTCCGGATCATGACCGAATCGCTGGAGCGCATCGCCGGCTTCTCGCTGGCGCAGTGCTCCCAGATGCATTCGGGCAAGGCGCGCGACATCGTGCGCAAGGGACGGATCGCGATCCGGCACCTGATCTACCTGGCGCTGTACCGCCTGATCCCGGTGGGGATGTACCTCGTGGTCGCCCTGGTCTGCCTGAGCTTCGTGTATCCGCTCGTCGGGCTCGTCGGCATCCTGGGCACCGCGGCCTACCTGATCTTCAGCGTGTACCTGTTCCAGCAGCACCGGAAGCCGATCAAGGCGATCGACGACCGGGACAACGAGAACGGGAAGCTGTTCGCCGATACGCTGTCGAACATGGAAGTCGTCATGGCCTACGCGCGACAGCGGCAGACCGTGGCGGATTTCGACGCCGATGGCAGGGGCCTGGTCGACCAGGCCCAGCGGTTCTGGCGGACGGCGACGGCCTGGTATTTCTACGCCAACGGGATCGCCTTCGTCTCCAAGTACGCGCTCATGGGCCTGACGGCCTGGCTGTTCTTCGGCGACAGGTTCTCGTTCGGCATGTACGTGGCCATCACCCAGTGGGCCATGATGGCGGTCAACGCCGTCCAGGAGCTGGGCCACATGCAACGCGAGATCTCCGGGGAATGGGCGTACGCCGAGACCTACCTGGAACTGCTGCGCAAGTCGCCAGAGATCTCCCCGAACCATGACGGCGTGAAGCCGGCCCGCCTGCGGGGCTGCATCGAATTCGACCAGGTGGTGTTCAGCTACGACCCCCGGGCGTCCGACGATCCCCTGAAGGCCGGCGAGCCGATCGTGGCCCTCAACGGCGTCACGTTCGACATCCCGGCCGGCCAGAAGGTGGCCCTGGTGGGAGAATCCGGCGCCGGCAAGTCCACGATCGCCTACGCGTTGGTGCGCGCCAAGGAGCTCGACGCCGGCAGCATCAGGATCGACGGCGTGGACCATCGCGCCTACGAGCTGGATGCGCTGCGCCGACGGATCGGCTACGTTCCCCAGACCCCCCGCCTGTTCGACCGCACCCTGCGGTACAACCTGGTGTTCGGGCTCGAGGAGGATGCCGACGTGACCGATGGCCAGCTCCGCGAGCTCTTGGGGCTCGTGAGGCTGGCGCAGCTCGCCGACAACGACGGCCTGGATCGCAAGCTGGGCGAAGGCGGCCACACGCTGTCAGGCGGCGAGCGCCAACGGCTGTGCATCGCCCGCGCCCTCATCAAGAACCCGGATGTCCTGATCTTCGACGAGGCCACCAGCTCCCTGGACCCGGTCAACGAGAAGAAGGTGCAGGACGCCATCGACGCCATCGGCGGCCGTACCCGCATCATCATCGCCCACCGCTACAGCACGATCCGCGACGTCGACCGCATCCTGGTCTTCGACTC
>DATEYD010000025.1:0-10730 GCA_035583445.1 Minisyncoccota bacterium | reverse complement strand
CGTTCGACGTCAAGCCGACAGTGGTGCCGGATCCTCCGCGTGATGAGAAGCCGCCTGAGGTTGCCCCGGAGTTCACGTGTCAATTTCCCGGGTGTGGTAATGAACTGACGTACGGCGGTCGGGGTCCGAAACCGAAGTATTGCGCGGATCACAAAAAGTCGAAGAAGACGTCTACCGGGTCCAAGCCGCGCGGTACAGCTCAGAGTGAGGCTCTTGCGTCTCAGGCAACCGATCTCATCATCGGGCTGACTGATATCGCAGCTATTGGGTTCATGCTCGTCGGGTATCACGAGACGGAATCTGAGATCTCCGATGCTCAGGATGACCTGAGGGGGCAAATGTATTCGTCGCTTCTCGCAAATCCCGCGAGAGCGAAACGCATCATTACGCTTCTCGGCGGTGTCACGGATGCGACTCTCATCGTCGCGCTTCTCGGTTTCGGTATCCGGGTCGGGTCGTCTGCCGTGAACGAATACCGCGAGAAGAAAGCCTCTCGCGAGGGTGAGGAGTAGGACCGTGGATATCGGGCCGGTGACGAGAGAGCAGCTGATGAGGTTGCGGCTGACGTGGAGACAGGGTGAACATGTTCTCGTCACCGGTCCGACCGGTTCCGGGAAGACAGAGCTTGCTCGTCGACTGGATCAGATCAGGTTAGATGCCGGGAGTCACGTGGTCGTGTTCGTGTGCAAGTTGCAGCCGGATGACACGATCACCAAGTCGTATGCCGGGTGGAAGCGCTGGACTAGGTGGAAGAAATATCCTCGTCCGACGGATACACGAATTCTTCTTTGGCCGAAGGTGGAGGGGAAGCCGGTCGATGAAGCTATGGCTCTCATGGAGTCCGTGTTCTCGGAGGCGTTGCGTGAGATCTCTCGGACGGGGTATTGGACGGTTCATCTCGATGAGGGATTGATTCTGTCGTCACCTCATTTCCTGGGTCAGGCGGATCTCATCGGCATGATGTACGCGATGATGCGTAGCGCTAAGGCGACGATGATTACTCTCGCGCAACGTCCGGCGCATCTTCCGGTCGCTATCTATCCGAATCTTGCTCACGCTTTCATCGGTCGCGCGAGTGAACTGCCCGACCTGAAACGTCTCGCTGATATGGACGGACCGTCATCGCGAGATCTCCGTGACGTCATCATGGCGAACACGAAATATGACTTCACTTGGATTAAGGTCGGTGCGGGAGAGCCGCCGGAACAGTTGAATCTAGCGCGCTGAAACAAGAACGGCCGGTGACGAACATCCTCGTCACCGGCCGTTCTGTCGGTACCCCAGTGCGCCTGACCATCAGCAGCATGACCAGCATACACCCGGGGAGGGCAATATGGTGTATTTTCCATGGACCCTTGAAATGATCATGGTAGGTGTGGTGCAGCCTGAACCGGTTCAGTATAATGATCTCATCGACTCATCCCGTGTCATCTACCCCGACGAAAGGCGGAGTCGTGACACCTCACACTCACATCTCCCCGGTGCACGGCATCGCCGTCATCGCGCTCGTCCTGGCCGTGTTCGGAACCGCGCACCTTCTCTCCCTCTCCACCGACAATCGTCTGACCAGGGCCATCGCGGCTCTCGGTTTCTGACGGAAAGGAACGTTTTCCGTGACCGACGTCGACGTCAAGGAAATCTCTCCGGTCGCCGGGATCCGATTCCCGGTCGCCTCTCGTCCATACCGTAGGTTCGCTGACAACCAGACTGTGAACAACCTGGCCGGTCCGGTTCAGTTCCAGCCGATCCAGCTGCCCGCGTCGGGTTTCGTGCGTCGGGTTAGATGCCATTTCTCGCAGACGTGGGCAACGAATGCCGGTGGCGCGATCGTCGGTGGTGACGCCCCGTGGAACCTGATCACGAACGTCACTCTGACCGATGCGACCGGCCAGCCCGTCACTCAGCCGTTGACGGGCTACCAGTGGTACCTCGTGAACAAGTACTTGCCCACCGGCACCATCAAGACGAACCACCCGCGCAACTGGAACAACCCGCACATGGGACCGGAATTCGCGTATGCCGTCGCCGCTGGTACGACGGGTACCGCGAACTTCCGGTTGGATCTGGACTTCGAACAGGACTACAACAGCGGGTATGGGTGTATCCCGAATCTGGACAGCAACGCGTCGTTGCAGCTCAGGATCGGTATCGCTGCCGCTGCTACGGCGTTCGCCGGTGGTGTCCCTACCGCTGCGCAGATGGCTCTCGTCGTGCAACAGGACTACTGGGCTCCGGTGGCTGGGATGCTCGGTGGCCAGCCTGTCAACACTCAGCCTGTCGGTTTCGGTGACTTCGTGGAGACGCGCGCGGAAACCGGTCAGGCGACCGCTGCTGCCGTGAACCTTCTCACGGTCACGAACCGTGGCGGTCTCATCAAGGGCATGATTCTGGTATCTCGTGCGGCCGGTGCTCGGGTTCCGTTCGCTCCCGGGAGTAACGTCGATCTGATCGTGGACAACATTCCCCAGGATGAGGGGTGCACGCTCGAATCGCACAACGACATGGTGCGACGCACCTACGGATATGTGGGCGCGGATATCGCTGCCGGTGCCGCCGCATACGCCCCGTTGGGTGCGGGTGTCACGTCCGGGCTCGACACCGGCGTGATTATCTGGCCGTTCTACGCGCTTTCCGGCGGTCGTGAGACGTGGTTGAACACGCGCGTGGGTTCGCAGGTTCAGGTCCGGGTCACCCCCGGCGCTGCTGCGACTCAGACGGAGTTCATCACTCAGCTGGGTCAGATCAGGTCCCCTGAGGTCTTCTACGCCTCTTCCGCGCTCGACTGATAGGAGTCCTTCTCATGGTGATGAAGACGGAGAACGATTCCCCGCGCGTTCTCACCACGGAACGAGAGCCGAAGGGTCCGGTGCGTGCGGGGGCGCCCGGATCCGTCGGTGATCAGGCTCTCAAGGATGCGCTCATCCTCGTCGGCGCGGCGTGGGCGATCCTCGCATTCCTCTACTTCACTCTCAAGAACAACAACGGCTGAAAGGTCCGATCCCGATGAACAAGGTCGTCGAAGCTCTGAACAACAAGTATCTGCTCGCTGTCATCGCTGGTCTCTTCGTGTTCGGACTCGTTCGCCGGTTCTTCTGAGCTAGGAGTGTCATGCGCCCGGAACTGCCCTTTCTCGCTGCGGGCGGGATAGCAATAGCGGGTGGCATGGCCCGTGACCGGACGTGGCCGAAGGATGGCACTCGCGCGGCGCTTGCCACGATGATTCTCGTCATCGTGGCAAGCGCTACCGCCGACTCACCGCTCGCTCCCGTCGTCCGCGCCATGGGGTTACTCGCCGTGCTAGGCGCCGTCCTGGTAACCGTCCCCGTCATCTCGAAAGCTCAGGTCAAGAAATGATGCCACTAGAGAGACTGTCTGTATTCGTCAGCCTTACGGCTTTCGCTGCGTTGATGGCAGCTAAAACCCTCATCGAGATTCTCGGCGAAACCGAGAACTCCGAGAAAGGAAAGTGACCTCATGGTGGACAAGGCCGTTGGCGTGTTCATGGCCGTTGTTGGTCTCGCTGCGATTGCAGTGATTTTCAGCAACCGTGCCAAGACAGCTCAGGTACTGGAAGCGTTGCTCTCGGGTTTCAGCAAGTCCATTCGCGCCGCCGTTTCCCCGGTGACGGGCAAGTGACGTAAGGAGTACCGCGATGAGTACTCTTCTCTACGCATTCCAGCAGACAGAGCTGCCATCGGATGAGAATATCGTCCGGCAGACGACGCACGCCGTCCGGGATGATGAACCCGCCGCTGAGCAGGACTCGCCCCCGGAGTTCAACGAACTACGGGTTGACGAGTCCCCTTACAAGGGGCTCACTCGTCGTACTCTCGCGTCTGACTGGACACAAGGTGAGAAGACACCGCCTCCTACCCCGGAATTGGCGTTGCCGCGTCTTCCCGTGACTCAGCAGTCTCAGCAGGGTACAGCTGCCGCGCGGGAAGCCTCCGGTGAACGTGGTCCAGGGACTCTGTCCTATGCCTACGGTATCGAGCCCACGATCCGGGACGGTGGGGCGTTCGGCGACCAATATATTGCGTTCGACCCCGATCGGACTATCCAGGAGACAGCAGGTCAGTACATGACCCCGTCAGGTACGGACTCCCCTGCTGTCGCGCGGGTCATGCGCACCGGGAAGTCTGCCGCGCAGGACGCGGCCGTCGCCGGAATGTATCGCGATTTCTTCTCGTCGGTTCAGTCCAGTGGGGCGGGTGTCTGATGGAGAACTGGAAGAAGGTTTTCACTCAGAAAATCGGTCCCGTACCGGTCGTGTACATCGGCGCCGTGATCCTCGTGATCCTGGCCGTCGTCGTGTCCCGCACGAAATTCGGGCAGGACACGTCTGCCGAATCCGACCTCACCACATCGGAAGAAGCAGACGTCACAGCCGATGATATCGCGTCCGCTGATTACGGGTTCGCTGCCACACGCGGGACGGTCACCGTGTCCCAGGAGGGATCCGGGACCACATCGGCGGCAGTTGTCGACACCAATGACCTATGGGTTCGGAGAGCTGCCGAATACCTCGGCGGTCAGGGACAGTGGTCGACCACCCAGGTACAGGCTGCCTTACAGCACTACATCGACGGCAATGACCTCTCCTATGATGAGGGACTCATCCGGGATGCTGCCGTCAAGCAGTTCGGTCTACCACCCGAGACGGTGACTCCCGGTGCTACGGGGAAGATGCCAGCGAAACGTCAGGGGAATGCGCCGACGACTCACACGGTGAAGGGGTCGTTGGACAACACCTACACTGAACTAGCTCAGTTGTACTACGGCAAGACAGACGGAGACACCCTCGACCTGTTGCAGCTCAACAACAAGGCGTTGGGACAGAAAGGTCCGTTCTCCACGGGGACGAAGGTAAAGATCCCCTTGTGGAAGACTCCGCAGTATTTCACGGCGACCAGTGGCACGAAGACGTCGACGAAGATAGCGTCTCGACACGGTATCTCTGTGACAGATCTCAAGCTCATGAACCAAGGGCTGACATTCCCCGTCAAGGTCGGAACGAAGGTTCACGTCGGTTGGAAGTGACCCCATGACGTACAGTCAGAAACAATGCGCGGAACTGTTCTCGAAGCACAACAGACAGTACCGGGGAATGTATGCTGACGTCCAAGTCATGGGTGCTATCGCCATGGCAGAATCAGGCGGAGATCCTCGGGTAACGGATAACGTCAACAAGGACGGATCCCGGGACCGGGGACTCTGGCAGATCAATAGCAAGTATTGGCCCGAACTGTGGAAGAAATACGACCTATACGACCCGGAACAGAACGCCGAAGCAGCTGCCATCGTCTGGTCAAAACAAGCGTATGGAGCATGGGCCACATACAACAGCAAGAGCTACGAGAAATTCCTGCCGGACCGGTCACTCAGCGGCGATCTCAAAAAACCTCTGGACGCGGTGAAGGATCCCATGGCAGACATCGGCAATTCGGTGAGACAGAGCGTCAACGCCGTCACTGAAACACTCGTGAAAGTATCCCTCTCCTCCGCCGCATTCGTACTGGCACTCACTCTCATCATCATGGGAGTCATCATCCTCGCCCGCCGACCGGCATCCCGACTCATCGGCGCTGGCAATCCGGTCGGCAAGGCTGCCAGAATCGCGAAAAAGGTGACCTGATGGATACCATGGCATGGCTGATGATTCTCGTCGGTGGACTCATCATCAACGGAATCCGTAAAGGCCGCGTGCTGGAACTACCCACCGACCTGCGGGACTTCTTCATCGGAGCCATCACCGGTGACGTGACCGCACTGAAAGAAGTCAACGCACGCACCGGCACCGGAATCACCGCGCCTACGGTGACATTAGACAGTGTGGAATACGGTACGGGTTCGGGTACGCTGGTACAGGAAATGCAACGTCTCGCCCGAGAGGCTGGGAACAACTACCAGTGGGGCGGGGAAAGTATCGGTGAGGGTGGGTACGACTGTTCCGGTCTGGTATGGGCAGCATTGAAGAGTCTCGGCTACTACGATGGTCCCAGGTTCACCAGTCGCACATTCCCTGCCGTCGCAAGCGATTTCGCGGTCAGGACAACATCTCCCGGTGTCGGTGACATCGTGTCATGGTCCGGGCATATGGGAGTCGTGTCCGGTCAGGGGCGGTACTACTCAGCTCTAAGTGAGAAGTCCGGTATAAAGGAGTCGGCGATCAGTTCCCACAAGGGAACGCCAACCTACTGGAGACTCAAGACAACCGCCGGATCATCCGCGCACGTCGCGACCAGTAGTGTACCGACTTGGGGACAGAAAGCAGTGTGACGCGATGACACAGGGTCAGTTCACGATCAGTGATACCGCGCCGACCCCCATCATCCCGTACGGCGTCACTGTCACAGACTCCTCACTCGTCACCAACATTGGCGCCAACACGATATGGCTCGGTAACGACTCCACCGTAGGGATCACCTCAGGACTACCGCTCAACCCCGGTGCCAACAAGCCATGGGAAGCAGGACAGGCACTCTACGCAGTATGCGCACCTGGATTCGGTTCAACCCTACAGATGATCGACAACGACGGAAGCACATTCGATCCAACCGCCATCAGTAGCGCACTCCTCATCGGCGGACTCGCAACACAGATAGCAACCGCCATCAACCTACTCGGCGTGCCACCCGTAGACCAAGCAGCATTAGCCTACGCGAATATACAGAACGTAGCACTAGGCGTCGCATGGAACTCCCCTATCATCGACGTCTCCCGATACAACTCACTATCCATCGGAATATACGAGACCAACGGCGCGGCCGGATCATGTCTCGTCCCGCGAGAAATCTACCTATGGTCATTCATCGACCCACTGGGCGCCATAGCGAACGACGGACGCCGCTATGCCTATATGCCATCAGGCGGGGGACTCCTCGTCACCCCATCGGCCAACCGAGGCCCGTATATTCAGATCGGTGTCGCCGCTCTCGGCGCAGGTGCCGCTAACGCATCCGTAGACATGACCATCGTCGGATCGATGCGCATGACCGGAACACAAGAACGCGTCGAGATGATAAACGTTCAGGCGGGCGGAGGATTCACCAACCGCACCGGCGACGAAGGCGTCTGGATAGCACAAGGAAACATGCCGATAGGAACAACCTCAGAATTCCCCGTGACCTACGCCGGACCCGCCACATTCGGTTGGGAAATAGGCAACGTCACCACACAAGCCTACGTGCGCATACTCGACCAGATGGCCGGATTCCAGATAGCGTCAATGTCATTCCCCGTACTAGCAGCCGCCCAACGAGGATTCCTTCCCCTCTTGCTGCCCAACAGGCCGATACGAGTAGACTTCCTCAACGCCAACGCCGGTGTACTACTGGCACGATTCGCGCTCACCATGGACGGAAGCAGATAATGGAAATCCTCGTCATCGGACTCCTCTACCTATTCGCTTTCGGCGTGTTCGCCGTACTCGTCCTCACCGACCACGACCCCGGACCTTTCGCCACCTACAGTGCGGTAGCATTGACCGCACTACTGCCATTCCTCCGCCGGAAAGACACCGGCGGTGAGTCCACCGAAGAGAGGACCCCCACCGATGAAAGCCTCTGAGATCATCTCTCGTCTCGGATTCCCCAGCGTCCGAGGATTCCAAGCAGCATGGAACCTCGGCACACCCCTCGTCATCGACGGCGTCATCGGGGACAAGACAACCGCAGCGGCTGCTAAGTCATGGACCCGCAACGCCCACGGAAGAGCTGACCTGTCGGACCACTTCTCGGCAAGAGAGTTCCGGTGCAAGTGTGGCGGAATCTACAGTGGATGCGCCAACGTCAAGGTGAGACGCGAACTGCTGGGCAGTCTGGAGAAGTACCGGACGGCGTTCGCGCCGACCGGACTCCTCATCGTGAGCGGCTATAGGTGCCCCGTACACAACCGCAAAGTGGGCGGAGCCACCGCTTCCCAGCACCTTGACGGGAGAGCGGCAGACATCCACGGAGCGGTTCCCTACGCCCGGGTGGAAGCACACCACTGGTTCGCCGGATACGGCATCGCCCCGAACGGGACCGTCGTGCACGTCGACCGCCGAGACCTGGTGAAGAAGGCCACGCTTACTAAGCCGGACCACTGGTACTACTGACATCGGCTGAGAACATCAGCTGAGTCGATGGACTCCTAGACACGGACCCTCATCGTGCGGTACGATGAGGGTCCGTTCACACGAGAGGGAGAACATCATGGTAACCCCGACCCGGACGAGGATGAACCTCATCGGATACGCCATGGCAGCCCAACAACGCGCACGACGCATCCCCCGTGACCTACGCGACCGGACATCGTACGCCGAGAACACCTACCGCACCGACGCACGCGACACCTACGCCACCCTACGAGATCTAGACACCCACTGTGCTACCATAGACAGTTCATGGAAGGGAAGCGCCATGGACGGCACAACCCACAACGGAGCCACACACGACTACGGTGAGACCGTACACGGAAGCACCCCCGCAGACTTCACACCACCAGGAGGCATACCAGTGGTAAGCAAGGGCATCCGCGCCATCATCCGGGCAACCGAGATCGTCAGGGAACAGGCGAAACAGGATCCGCCCGCCGGACCCAAACCCCGCATCGGAGGATCCCCCGCCGACCGCCGACCGACCAACGACCGTCGTAGCTCCGGACAGACGGACCGACGCACCTGATGGTCATCCCCCGGCCACGGCCCGGACCCGGTAGACCGCCGGGTCCGGGTCCCATACGTCCACCCGTCACGCCAAGGCCGCCGAGACCGCCACGCCCGGGGAGATAAGATGATCCGATACCTGCGGGGACTAGTGCCCACCATGCACGACTACCCGCACTATGACCGGCACGGCAACTGCCGATGCCGGTCGTTCTGCTGTACCAGGGTGGGACGGCACTCCATACTGAGAGGCGATGAGATCGTGAGGGTCCCGACGATTAAACGTGTCTGTCAAGGTCGGCACGTCATCGGACCGTGCGCCGATCCTGATCGGAAGCCGATGCGATGGGGTCGCTTCACCGTAGCTATCGGAATATGCCTCACCGGATTCTTCCTCGGATACACCACCGACGGACCGTTCAACATCCCAGACAACACACGACCACCAACACCGATACTCTCACGAGAAGACATCGACCACACCACACCTGACCCATGGAACGGTCGATGAGCCGGAAACGCTACAGTCCGAAGAGAGGAAAGCCCTACCAGAAGAAATACAGTAAAGGCGGTAAAACATACCGCGCCGAAAGACGACTACTCATCGAACGCGCCGAGAAGCGCGACACATACTCTGAGAGGAAACAACAGCCATGAGTCAAGCCCTATGGTGCGACATGGGAAACCACGCTTTCAGCAACCTAGAAGAAGGTTTCACCACAATGACCGTGCAAGAAGCCGTCACAGACAGACACGGCAACATGGGACAGAGAGGAATGACAGTCCACGCTTGCAGCGTCCACAAAGTCAAGATCACCTCAGTGGAACCCGCGCAAGCCGCAATCACCGATATCGCTCCCCCGACCGTCAGGGACTGACAGCATGGAAACCTGGGACCGCGCAGACATCCTCATCGCCGTACTCGCAAGCGGCGCTATCCTCTGTCTCACAACAGCTCTCATCGCCGTACTAGGCCGCTGCACCGGAGCACTCCTAGAAATCGTCGACGACACATCAGGCGAACCCCTCCTCGTCAGAATCGTCGGAGGAATCATCGCCGGATTACTCCTCTGTCTACTCGTCGGATCTACACTCCTATCATTCACACTTCTATGGAAAGTATGGACCCTCCCGTGAGACGCTTCTTCTTACTACTCGGAATCATCGCATTGTTGAGTGGTTGCGGCTCAACCAAGATGACAGAATGGAACAAGGACGCTCCCATCAGCACCCGCGATGACTCACCCGCCGAAGTCATCAACTTTCCCGATGGTTACAGCAACGTCGCAAGCAAGTGCAACCACGGAAACCGTCTCTACGTCCTCTATCACGGTGACGGATCCTTCGGCGCGGTGACCGTGGTCAGAGAAGACAGGACGTGCCCCCGATGAGTACTCTCCTAACACCCGACGCATTACTACTCATTCTGAACGAATACAGCGCCGCACGTGACGCATTCCACAAGAACACCGGAAACACCATCCTCATGGCAGCTGTCAAAAGAGCAGACACCGTCAAGAATTTCATCGCCATGGTGAACAACTACAGTATGCTCGTCATGGGTGCATTCCCCCTCATGAGCGACGCACAACTACAGGCACTAAACGAACTAACCAGCAACATGCTGAGCATGAGAAGGCAGGGGACCGACGTATGAACGAGTCCGGAAAAGCCGCATACCAATACTACTGCGAAGCATCCAACGGAAAGTCCCTCATCTCTGGAGACACTCTCCCAACATGGGAGAACCTCAAACCGTCTATCCGGGTCGCATGGAATTACACCGCTAACAGTATCACTCACGACGCTTTCTGCTGGGCAGAGAAGCCGAACGAGTATCTTGCTTGCGACCGAGCCTTAGGGCACAAGGGTAAACACTCATGGGAGAACAGCGAATGACAACTAGCGTAAGTCTTCGTGATGAGCAAGGCGTAGTCATCGGGGAAATGATGATCCCTGATGAATACGTGGAATCCGAACACTGGGAATGCAATATCTACGTCACACGTGACCCTGATATTGCGACTCCGGTATCAATCATCAGAGTGTCAGTCGAACGAACTCCTCACATGAGTACCTGACC
>DATEYD010000024.1:0-2208 GCA_035583445.1 Minisyncoccota bacterium | reverse complement strand
AAGCGAGCCGAGCTTGCGGGCTTCCTGGTACCACTTGTTGTTCTCATCGAACCGGGCGGAGCCAAGGAACGAGACCGTGTTCTTGAAATCGGTGATGAACTGCCACCCCTCCACGAACTCGGACATGATACGGAACACGCGCCAGTGGAAGCTGGAGCGGAAGTCCAGGGGCATCTCGCGCATTTGCTCGCCCCATGGCAGCTCGGATGCCGGGAGATTTAGCGAGCCCTTTGGATCTTTCGGATCGGGAGCCATCGCTTTTATTGTATCACGGGCGCCCCACAATGCGGGGCTTCGCTTCGGCTCGGGACAGCAGAATCCCTCGCATACTCATCACTGGATTTATTGGTGGACCGGACGGGAATCGGACCCGTTACCTTCTGCATGCCATGCAGACGCTCTACCAAGTGAGCTACCGGCCCGAAAACCTTGAAAGAATAGCATAAAACCGCTATAATCGCAAGGTACCAGAACCGCTAAATGCCCCGGTAGCTCAATTGGATCAGAGCGTCTCCGTCCTAAGGAGAAGGTTGCAGGTTCGATCCCTGCCCGGGGTACAATAGGAAGGTGGACATCCATCCCAAAGTCAGAGAGATCCTCAAGACACTCCAAGACAACGACCACCGCGCATACGTGGTCGGCGGTTGCGTGCGCGATATGCTGATGGGCCGGCATCCGACCGACTGGGACGTCACGACGAACGCGACGCCCGAACGGCTTCAGGAGTTGTTCCCGGACAGTTTCTACGACAACGCGTTCGGCACCGTCACCATTAAGACCCGTTCGGACGACCCGATCGTCTGGACCGTGCAGGTCACCCCGTTCCGGAAGGAGGGTACCTACTCCGACAAGCGGCATCCGGATCGGATCGAGTTCGCGCAGACCGTCGAAGAGGACCTCGCACGCCGTGACTTCACGATGAACGCCATCGCGGTGGCGTTGGACCGCACCATCGTGGACCCGTACAACGGCCAGGCGGACATCGCATCGCAGACGGTCCGCGCGGTCGGTAACCCGCGCGAACGCTTCACCGAGGATGCGCTCCGCATGATGCGCGCCGTCCGCTTCTCTGCGACCCTCGACTTCTCGATCGACGATGCGACGCTGAAAGCGCTAACCGAGCTCGCGCCGAATATCCGGGACATCTCTGCGGAGCGCGTCCGCGATGAACTGACGAAGACCATCGATACGCCCCGCGCGATGGCCGGCATCGAGCTCTTGGACGCCACGGGCCTCCTGCGCTCCATCATGCCGGAGCTTCAGGAGGGGATCGGGGTCGGCCAGAACCTCCACCATATCTACACGGTCTGGGAGCATAACCTCCGCACCCTCGATTACGTCGCGAAGAAGGGCTACTCATTCCCGGTACGCATGGCTGCGCTCCTGCATGACGTCGGCAAACCGCGCACGAAAGCGGGAGAAGGCCTGCATTGCACGTTCTACGCGCACGATGCGGTCGGCGCCCGCATGGCGCGCGACATCATGAAGCGGTTGAAGTTCCCCAACGAGATCATCGACCAGGTCGTCCGTCTCGTGCGCTACCACATGTTCTACTACAACGTCGGCGAGGTCACCGAATCCTCGGTGCGCCGACTGCTGGCGAAGGTCGGCCCGGAACACATCGACGACCTGCTCCGCCTGCGGGAAGGGGATCGGATCGGTTCGGGAACGCCAAAGGCGGTCCCGTACAAGCTTCGCCACCTGAAGTACATGATCGACAAGGTCAGCCACGATCCCATTTCCGCGAAGATGCTCAAAGTGAACGGACAGGACGTGATGGAAGCGCTGAAGATCCCTCCTGGCCCCAAGATCGGCCTGATCCTGAACACGCTCCTCGCCGAGGTGCTCGACGACCCGGCGCTCAACGAGCGACTACTCCTCTTGCAGCGTGCCCGCGAGCTCGATAAGAGCTCGTCTGCAGACCTCCAGAAAGCGCTCGACCGTATCGAACAGGCACAGGAAGCGCAAGAACGGGAACGGATGAAGAAGTATTACGTCTGAGCCTTGCCAAGAGGCGGATTTTTGGTACAATTACTCAGTTTTCGGGACGTCGTATACCGGTAGTACGCATGATTCGGGTTCATGAAGACCGGGTTCGATTCCCGGCGTCCCGACAAGATACCAACACGGAGCCCTCAGGGGCCCCGTGTTGTCGATAGTGCGCGGCTCTTACTCCTCGCTGACCACATCTTCGGCGGTGGTTTCGAT
>DATEYD010000023.1:0-3217 GCA_035583445.1 Minisyncoccota bacterium | reverse complement strand
ATGTTGTTGAGGCGGTTTACTGATCTGTATGCACGCATTGGCGCAACCTTGACCATGCGACAGTTCGACGATCAGTTAACTGCCATCCTAGAAAACCACTACGCTGCTGCGAAAGCAGCATTCACGGGCTCCATATCTGGTGACATGCCTCCCGAGGCTGCACTGACGAAACCCGAACAAGCAGCGATCGCGGCAGCGCTAGTGGCCTACTTCTCTCGCACTGCCAAGAAGCGTGCCGAGCAAATTAACCAGACCACCGCTGACGATCTTCAGACGGCTGTCAGGCTGGCAGTTGAGACACAGCAGCCGGACAAGCCCCCACTGTCTCGAGTTGAGGTAGCATTCCTGGCGGCTGGGATTGCTCACCGGGTGCTGAGTAACAGAGCTGAATCAATCATGGTGACTGAGACACAACTCCCGTCAGAAGCCACCAAGGCCACAGAAGCTGAAGTGCTACTCGGTCTCACACCGACGGTGAGCGGGGGCGGGCACCGAGTAGAACAAGCAACAAAGCAGTGGGACTCAGTCGGCGACAACCGTGTTCGTGAAGGGCACCTCGCGGCAGACGGTCAACAAGTCCCTGTGAATGAGCCCTTTATCGTCGACGGGGAGTCGCTAATGTTCCCCGGAGATACTAGCCTTGGCGCGAGTACTGGCAATGTCATCAACTGTCGGTGTTCCGCTTCCTATAACACGGCTGAGATTGCCGAGCAGAGACAGGAGGTTTGATTCAATGAAAAAGCGCCATATAATGCAGCCTCTCCCACAAGACGAGAGTTGGGTCGAAAAGATGCTGAAGCTCTCACTGAAACACGCAGCACTTGACGACATCGAGCCGTTCTTCGACGCACCACTCGAAATCAAGGAGGTGTCAGCGGACGGCACTTTCCAAGGATACGGCGCAGTCTTCGGAAATGTTGACCTCGGCCGGGATGTTATCGCACCAGGCGCCTTCTCAAAAACCCTCGCTAAGAAGAAAGCTTCCCAGATCAAGCTCCTCTGGCAGCATGACCCGACTCAGCCCATCGGTGTATGGGAAGAACTGGTTGAGGACAAGAGAGGTCTCCTCGTCAAGGGCCGTCTCTTAATTGGGCAGGGTGTCCCGAAGGCTGACGAAGCATACGCGCTCCTGAAGGCTGGTGCTCTCGATGGTATGAGCATCGGATTTGAAATACCCGAGGGCGGAGCCACATTCGACGACAAGAAACGCGTTCGCACAATCAATAGTGCGCATCTGTGGGAAGTGTCTCTTGTTACTTTCCCTATGAATGAGCGTGCGACGATAACCAGAATCAAGTCCGCGGTGCCTTTCCAAGACCTTCCTCTCGCTGATCGTGGTCGTGCCTGGGATGGAAACGCCGCTGAAGGTCGTGTTCGACAGTGGGCCGGAGGCGGGACTGACATCGCTGACATGGACTGGCCCATGTACCGCAAGGCGTTCCTCTGGTACGACAGTGACAACGCAGGGCTTGTGACGAGTTATAAGTTGCCCATTGCAGATGTAATTGGCGGGGAATTGACAGCAGTACCCCGTGGGATCTTTGCCGCTGCCGGAGCACTACTCGGTGCTCGCGGCGGAGTCGACATCCCGGCTGAGGCAAAACGCCGTATCGCGAGCCATCTTGAGCGATACTACAGTAAGCTCGATATGGAGTCGCCCTTCAAGGCGATTGACATGGGCGAAGCGATCAAAAGTGCTGTCCACGCACGCCTTGCCGCATGCGAGGATGTAAGAGATTACGAGCAGACCCTTCGTGAAGTCGGGTTCAGCGTAAAGGAGGCGAAGACAATCGCCTCCCTAGTGTTCAAACCTCAACGCGATGTTGAGGATGGTGTGCAGGCAGCCATCAAGGCTGCTCGCGAGACAATTCAATCCATCAACAACTGAAATTGAGGAAAAGACAATGATTGGAACAGTCGAAGATGATATCAAAGGCTTGGCTGCGAGCGTCAAGGAGACGCACGAGAAGCTGAGCAAGTCGTTCGATGACTTCAGCAAGGCGCAGGAGCAGGCCGCCTTGCAGTTCGCCAAGCGTGGTGAAATCGACCCGTTGCTGGAGAACATGCGCAAGAAGATGGCGGATGATCTTCTCGCCATGCAGGAGAAGATGGACGCCGCCATGGTGGTGCTCAATCGCCCGCGCCTGGAGACCGACAGCTACAGCTCGAAGGATGCGGAGTTCCGCAACGCTCATCAGTTCCTTTCGATGATGGCCGTCAAGCAGCGCCGCATCGAGCAGGGCGCTGATCTGCCCAGCTCTGAAGTGAACCTGGAAGTCTACCGCAACTACAAGAGCGCACTCAACAAGCTCTTCCGCAAGGCCGATGACCGCCGGCTTACCCCGGATGAAATCAAGGCCCTGTCGGTTGGTTCCGATCCGGATGGTGGCTACACGGTAACCCCGGAGATGAGCAACCGCATCATCGAGCGTCAGTTCGAGTCGTCCCCGATGCGTCAGGTCGTAACGGTCGAAACCATCTCGAGCAACTCGCTCGAAATGATCGAAGACCCGAACGAGTTCACTGCCGCCCGTACCAGCGAGGTTGTGTCGGCGGGTGCAACGGCGACGCCGGCGATCGGCAAGCGCGAAATCGTGGCTTACATCATGGAAGCCCGTCCTCGCGCCAGTCAGTCGCTGCTGGATGACAGCGGTATCAACATCGAGGCCTGGATCTCTCGCAAGGTTGCCAACAAGTTCGGCCGCATCGAAGCCAATGAGTTCATCGTTGGTGACGGCGTGGGCAAGGCTCGCGGCATCACGACCTACGCGAACGGCACCACCTGGGGCACTGTCGAGCAGATCAACTCGGGCGCCAACGGCGGCGTGGCCTACACGCAGCTGGCGGCTATCGCCACGTCTCTCAAGGAACCGTACTACAGCAACGCTCAGTGGCTCCTGCATCGCACCGTCATCGGTTCGATCCTGGCGCTCACCGGCGCGTCCACCCCGCTGTGGATCCCGAGCATCGCAGTCGGTCAGCCGTCCACCCTGCTGGGCTACCCGGTTCGCTTCGCGCAGGACTTCGCGACGCCGACCACCGCTAGCCTGTCGGGTGCTTTCGGTGACTTCCGCTCGGCCTACACTTGGGTCGACCGTCTCGGCGTGCGCATCCAGCCGGATCCGTACACCGCGAAGCCTTTCGTGGAGTTCTACACCACGAAGCGCAGCGGTGGCGACGTCGTCGATTACGACGCTGTCAAGATCATCAAGCTGTC
>DATEYD010000022.1:0-1745 GCA_035583445.1 Minisyncoccota bacterium | reverse complement strand
CCCTGGCCGATGAGCTCACCCTGGGGCGGCACACGACGTGCCGCCTGCGATCGTGCATTGCGCATGCATCCTCCTTGGTTGGTGCGCGGGCAGTGCAACTGCTTTGGATACCACCGAATATACTACGAGTTCACTCCATGAGGAAAGGTGCCAGGGGGGCAGGGGTCCGCATTGAAGGTGTAGGTAGGAGGCAAAGGAAGAGCCCCTCCGGTGTCGGCTATAATAGCCGTGGACAATCACCAAGGGAGGGGCTCATGGACCGTTTGTTTGTAGCAGAGGCAGTCAGGCTTTTCAAGGAGAAGTACGGCCTGGAAGTGCACAACTCGGAGGACCTGTTTCTTGCGCAGCGGCACATCCAGGAGTTTGTCGTGAGCGTGGGCCGCGAGATCGAGCAGCAGGTGTTCGCGGAGATCGGCAAGGGCTACGAGGGGCCGCGGATCGAGAAGGAGGGCAAGGAGTACCGGTTTGTCGGGTATCGGAGCAACCGGGTGCAGGGACTGTTCGGACAGATTCGCTACCAGCGGGCCTACTACGCCTGCCGCGGAGGGGGGACGACGATTCCGTTGGACGAACGGTTAGGGATCGAGAAGCAGCACACCCCGGCGATGCAGTACTTCCTGGCATCGTTCACGGGGCGGGATCCGTACGGGGAGAGCCTGGGGAGGTTTCACGAGATCTTCCGACCCGAGGGGCGGGATCTGGTATCGATGCGGAAGGCGTTGGACATGGACTACGAGCTGGGTGCGAGGCTGGAGGCCAAGCGGCAGCAGGAGATCAGGGAGGTCTTCGAGGAGCAGAAGCGGATTGCGCCTCAGCGGCTCATCGAGGGTACGGTGGCGGTGTCCGTCGACGCGACGAAGGTCAGAGAGAAGCTTGGGGAGAGTACAACTGCCGGTAGGAAAACGACATACGAGATAGGTTTCCGCGACGCGAAGATCGCGGCCATCTCGGAGGTCGGTTGGGACAAGAGACGGAAGGAAGCTCGCTGCCGGGACAGCAGCTACGTGACCGGCATCGAGCATGCCGACCAGTTCTTCCGGCGCATCTGGGTGGAGATGATGCGCCGCTGCCGTGATCCCAGCCGGATGCGCATCGTCTTTCTGGCCGACGGGGCGGAATGGATCTGGGATCGGATCCCGACGATCGCCAACGCCGACAGCGTCTGTATCCTGGACTTCTACCACGCCTGCGAGCATCTGTCACAGCTGTGCAAGGATCTGTACGGAGAAGGGACGGCCGAATACGGCAAGCATTTCTCGCGATGGCGACAGAAGCTGTTGGATGGTCGGGTAGTCACGTTCCGCGCGGAACTCAAGGGCATCCGCGACACCCTGAGCGGCTCCAAGCGGGATATCGTGCAAGGACAGATGAAGTACTTCGACGGCAACAAGGACCGCATGCACTACGACCGCTACATCGCGATGCGTCTTCCCATCGGCAGTGGCACCATCGAGAGCGGGTGCAAGAACGTCATCGGGGCGAGGATGAAGCGCTCCGGCATGACTTGGTCCCCACCCGGGGCCGACGGCATGCTCCAGATCCGCTCCTCTCTGTCCAGCAACCGGCTCCTCGCCGACTTCCAGGCTACCCTCCGGCGGGCAGCGTGAACCCCAGCCGCCTACGTTTCAGAAGCGCACCCGCCGGCGCCCATGCGGTGGCCCGTGCGCCGGCGCCTCAGTATCTTTGGGGCATGGCTGAGCTCAAGAAAGGCGACAAGGCTCCAGCTTTCTCTCTGGCCGATCAGG
>DATEYD010000021.1:0-1845 GCA_035583445.1 Minisyncoccota bacterium | reverse complement strand
AGGTAGGGCCCCTCGCGGCGGAAGACCTCGCGCAGCTCGTCGAGCGCCTTCATCGGCTCGTTGTCGGGGAACTTTGCCGCGATGGCCTCTTTCAGGTCCGGCGCGCACGGGAACACGTGGATGTGCCCGTGCTTCACGGTCTGGCCGATGATGCCGTGCTCCCAGACGATTGGGGCCTGGCCGTATTCGTCGGTGATGGCCGTACGCAGCCGGGCCAGGATTCCCTCCGCCTCGGCCAGCTCAGCCTCGGGCAGGTCGCCGTAGCAGGCGGCATGGCGCTTCGGGATGACAAGGACGTAGCCCTCCACGATCTGCCCCTTGGTGGGCACGACGTAGAAGTGCTCGGTCTCCATGACGATCCGGCTTCGCATCTCCTCCGGGTCGCAGAACGGACATCCGTTGTTCATGTGCATCCTCCATGGATCCCGATCGTTGTATCACAATGCCTCCCAAAAGGACATCCTTTATCGTCCACACAATAAAGCCGCCCCATTGGGGCGGCTTTATTGCTACCGCGTTACTTGAGCTCCACTGCCGCGCCGGCATCCTGGAGCTTCTTCTTGATCTCCTCGGCTTCCTCCTTCTTCACGTTCTCTTTGACGACCGAGCCTTCCTTGTCGGTCATGTCCTTGGCCTCCTTCAAGCCCAGGCCGGTGACCTCGCGGAGCACCTTGATGACCTGGATCTTCTGCTCGCCCGGCTTCGCCAGGACGACGGTGAAGGAGTCCTTCTCCTCGGCTGCGGCCCCGCCAGCGGCCGGTGCGGCTGCGGCGAAGGCTGCGGCGGAGACGCCGAACTTCTCCTCGATCGCTTTGACGAGCTCGTTGAGCTCGGACGCGGTCATCTTCTCGATCTGTTGGATGAATTCGTCTTTATTCATGGTATTGGTTATGCGGTTGCGGTTCCCTTCTGCTTCGCGATCTCATTGAGGACCACGGCGAGGGACGACAACGGGTACATGAGCATGCCGGCCAAGCGGGCCAACAGCTCGTCGCGTGACGGCAAGGTCGCCATGTCCATCAACTCCTCGTGCGAGACGGTGTGCCCGTCCATCCAGGCGACCGTCAGCTTGAGCGCGGGATTGTCCTTCGCGAACGTGTAGAGCGCTTTGGTAGCCTCGAACACGTCGCCGCGTGCGAGCACCAGGCCCATCGAGCCGTCCATCGCGAAGACGTCCACGCCGTCGTACTTGAGGTCGTGGAGCGCCTGATCGACCAGGGTCTTCTTCGCCACCTGGTACGTGGCGTCGGTCGTGCGCAGGGACCGCTTGAGGTCCTGCAATGCGGACACCGACAGCCCCGGTTCGCCCGCGCGGGCGAAGGTGGTGAAGACGACGATGGTCGCGCCCGGAAGCGCCGCTTCCAAGGCGGTGATGGTTTCTTTCTTCTGTTCCTTTGTTTTCATAGGTGTGCGGCAGACAACAAAAAATCTGCTCACCGCAGATCGACCTGAGCGACGAGTATTCTCGCACGCTCACCTCGGAGCGACTTATGGCTGCGCCCTGTCTACGGTTACCAGTACACTCTAGCAGGTGTCATAGAGAAAGTAAAGGGGCCCGGCCGGAACCGAGCCCCACGTCCCCTACTCGTCGAGCCAGAGCGTCCCGGTCCTCGCATCGGTACTGAAGAGGATCGGGAACGTCCCCTGCTTGTAGAACCGGTTCCCTTCGTACACGAGAGCTCCGTAGACCCTCAGCTTCCACGAGCTGTTCTTCCGGTGGTCGGAACGCTCCGCGCTGTCGATCTCGCCAGTGAGCCTCATGCCGTCCCGGAGCCAGAACGTCGCCTCGATCCGCTTGCTGAGGACCGGATCTCCGAGCGAGCCGTAGAACAGCGAGAGCATGAT
>DATEYD010000020.1:0-1283 GCA_035583445.1 Minisyncoccota bacterium | reverse complement strand
GACCTACATGGAAGGCTTGGCGCTCGAGACCGCGTTAAGCCAGACGAAGGCGTGGTGGGATGATCTGTTGGGCACGGTCGAAGTGCACACCCCCGAGCTTGCAGTGGACTTTCTGATCAACCGTTGGCTCCTGTACCAAAGCCTGAGCTGCCGAATTTGGGGACGCTCCGCCCATTACCAGTCCAGCGGTGCCTTCGGCTTCCGCGATCAACTGCAGGACGTCATGGCATTCCTATACGCGTCTCCCAAACTGGCGCGCCAGCACATCCTGCTCGCGGCGAGTCGTCAGTTCAAAGAAGGCGATGTCCAGCACTGGTGGCATTCACCGAGCGGCGCGGGTGTCCGCTCACGGGTCTCCGATGACCCCTTGTGGCTGCCCTACGTCGTCACTCAATACATCAGGACCACCGGCGACGTGGACATCCTGCACACTGAAGTCCCCTTCCTCGCAGCACCCATGCTGAAGAGCGACCAGCACGAGAGCCTCATCACACCGGAGGTCGCGTTAGAACGCGCTACGTTGTTTGAGCATTGCCAGCGAGCCGTCACGCGTAGCATGACCTTTGGGCCCCATGGTTTGCCCCTGATAGGAACAGGGGACTGGAACGATGGGATGAACCTTGTGGGTGCCGGGGGCAAAGGGGAGAGCGTTTGGCTGGCGTGGTTCGTGGCGGATGTGCTTCAAGGTATGGCCGAGTTGTCTAAGCAACTGGGGCGGCCAGATCTAAGCCAGACCTATCAACGAGATAGAAATGCGCTGATTCAGCGTGTCGAGCGAGCAGGATGGGATGGGGAGTGGTATCTTCGGGCGGTCTTCGACGACGGCACGCCCCTCGGTTCCTCGACGAACAAGGAAGCGAAGATTGATTCCCTGCCCCAATCGTGGGCTTGGCTGAGTGGAGCCGCGGACACAGATCGCGCGGATAAGGCTTTAGAATCAGCGTGGAAACATCTCGTTCGCGAGGATGAAGGTCTGGTGCTGCTCTTAACGCCTCCCTTTGACAGATCGGAGCCGTCACCCGGATACATCCAGGGGTACCCTCCGGGGGTGCGGGAGAACGGAGGCCAGTACACTCACGCCGCCCTGTGGTTCGCCATGGCCTTGGCACGTCGAGGGGATGGCACGCGGGCGGTGAAAATGTTGCGCATCCTCAACCCGATTGAGCGCGCGCGTGATCCAGAAACAGTGTGGCGCTATGAGCTTGAGCCCTACGTGGTCGCAGCTGACGTGTACCGATTGCCCGGGCGGATCGGTCAGGGTGGCTGGTCTTGGTATACGGGTT
>DATEYD010000019.1:0-1064 GCA_035583445.1 Minisyncoccota bacterium | reverse complement strand
CGACACCGACGCGGACGAGGACATGGACCTGACGCAGGCCGCCGAGGGGGCCTCCATTGTCCGGTTCGTCAATCAGATCCTCACGGAGGCCATCGAGCTGCGGGCGACCGACGTGCATATCGAGCCGTTCGAAGAGAGCCTGCGCGTCCGTTACCGCATCGACGGTGTCCTGCAGGAAGCCTCCATCGCCTCCGAGGTCAAGCAGTTCCAGGCGGCGATTGTCTCGCGGTTGAAGATCCTCAGCAAGCTTGACATCGCGGAAAAGCGGGTTCCGCAGGATGGCCGAATCAAGATCGTCATCGCGGGTCGGGAGATCGACGTTCGCGTCTCGGTGATCCCGATGCTCTATGGCGAAGCGGTCGTGCTGCGTCTGCTGGATCGCTCCTCGGTGCTGTTGGGGATGGACAAGCTGGGCATGTCCGAGCGGGACATGGGGGTCATGCGCATGATCCTCGAACGGCCGCACGGTATCATCCTGGTGACGGGCCCGACCGGAAGCGGCAAAACCACGACACTCTACGCCGCTCTCTCGCAGATCAACGATATCCAGCGCAAGATCATCACGATCGAAGACCCCATCGAGTACCAGCTCCATGGGATCAACCAGATTCAAGTCTCGCGCAAGGCCGGGCTGACGTTTGCCAACGGTCTGCGCTCGATTCTGCGTCACGACCCCGACGTCGTGCTTATCGGCGAGATTCGTGACTCGGAGACGGCGGAGATCGCCATCCAGGCCTCTCTGACCGGCCACCTGGTCTTCTCGACGCTGCACACCAACGATGCCCCGAGCGCTCTGACCCGTCTGGTGGACATGAAGATCGAGCCGTACCTTGTGGCCTCGTCGCTCGAAGCCGTCATTGCCCAGCGGTTGGTGCGGACGATCTGTCCCGAGTGCAAAGAGCAGCTCTCCACGAGCGAAGTGATGCCGTTGCGTCGGCGGTTCGGTGATCAACTGCCCGGCTCACTCTACAAGGGGCGGGGCTGCCAACGGTGCCAGGGGACGGGCTATCGCGGCCGGATCGGAATCTTCGAGCTGATGCTGATCACGGACGAGGTTCGCTCGC
>DATEYD010000018.1:0-1146 GCA_035583445.1 Minisyncoccota bacterium | reverse complement strand
TTCGAGCGGGGTGACGGGGGGATCGGGGACCGCGGACGATCCGTACGTGATCTCTGGATGGGACATAAGCACCGAGGACATCGGCGGATGCATCTTCCTTTGGAGGACGACCTCCTACTATGTGATACGAGACTGCCACGTGCACTGCGCAGACGCCGTCTGCATCGAAGTGCAAGAGGCGCCGCACGGAGTCATCGAGAACTGCGTCGTCGACGCCGGCAGTATTGGAATCTTCGCGACGGAATCCTCGTATACCAACATCACGGGGAACATCGTGACGAATATGACGACGCTTGGGATATGTGTGGGTTCGTCAGTCTGGGTGAACGTGACGGGGAACACAGCGACGGACGACGGCCTCTTCGGGATGGCCGTGGAGTTCGTCGATCACGTGACTTGCACGGACAACGTGGTCTCGGACAACAACCGCACAGGCTTGGACATCTTCAACGTGGCGAACGTGACGGTGACTGGGAACAACTTCTCGGGGAACGGACAGGACGGGATATTCGTGAACGAAGCGAGGGATCTGATCATAAGGGGGAACAACATCACTTCCAACCTCGCATGTGGGGTGAACGTGACCGCGGCGACGAGTGTCTCGATATCCCACAACAGGTTCGTGGCGAACCATGTCCAGGCCATTCAAACGGTCCCGACAGGAGTTCTATGGGACGACGGATACCCGGGCGGGGGCAACTACTGGTCCGACTATGGTGGCGTTGATCTGATGAGCGGGCCTGGGCAGAACCTCTCAGGGGGCGATGGGTTGGGCGACACTCCGTACGTGATCTCGGCTTTGGCGAGCGACAGGTATCCGTTTATGTCAGACCCGTTCGTGCCAGTCCCGGAGTTCGCGGACCTCGCGCTTCCGATGGCTGGACTTGTCTTGATATTCGCAATCTGGAGGCAGAGGCGCGTCAGTATCGCTGGCAAGTCCTAAACATGGTCTCCGAGAGCTTATTACTCCCTGAGTCCATTTCCGCTCATTCGCACACGAGGCGCAGAACGGTGAACGTTTCTCAGAAGATCTTCGCATGGATGGTCGCATGGACCTTCTTCGCGGTCCTGTTAGCCGTCTACTCGGAGCCAAGCGCCATGGTGCCGCTTCTCCTGATAGGTCTTCTGGTCGCGTACAACCTGACG
>DATEYD010000017.1:0-2121 GCA_035583445.1 Minisyncoccota bacterium | reverse complement strand
GTCGTGGGCGCATCGAATGGCGGCCATCGCTCGAAGGCGCACTCGTCAATGGAAACGAAGGGACATCGCCCTAGATTCCGCAAGCTGGTCCCGCGGATCGTGACGGAACTGATCCTGATCCTCGCGATCGCTCTCGTCTTCACCCCCGTGTACCTTCTCGTGGTTGACAGCTTCAAACCAGCCAAGGCGATCTCGCTGCGGCCGTTCTCTCTTCCCAATC
This sequence comes from Minisyncoccota bacterium, assembly GCA_035583445.1. Taxonomy (GTDB): domain Bacteria; phylum Patescibacteriota; class Minisyncoccia; order 2-02-FULL-40-12; family GWA2-44-9; genus JAGOPO01. The sequence continues at coordinate 1,901 of DATEYD010000017.1, read as the reverse complement.
CTCCTACGCTGGCGAACTACCAGAGAGCCCTGGGCTCAGCGGGCAAGAATGCCGTGAGCGACATCGTGAGAATGTACCGTAATTCCGTGCTGATCACGTCGACAAGCGTTCTGCTGATCATCGCCCTCACGCCGCTGGCCGGATACTACCTCGGCAGAACGAGCGGCATGTTCGCCAACCTGGTGCTGCTGTATTTCCTGGTCGGGTTCATGATACCGCGAGAGATCGTGCTCATACCACTCATCAACAACTTCCGGGCATGGAGGATATCGGGGACGCTGCCGTCGATGTGCCTGTACTACTTCGGATTGCATTCCACGTTCAGCGTTCTCCTGTATGGCAAGTTCGTGAAGACGATCCCGCGCGAGCTCGACGAATCCGCGCTGATCGACGGGGCCCGGAAAGGGCAAATCTTCTGGCGGATCGTGTTTCCGCTGCTGAAGCCGTGCACCCTGAGTGCCGTGATATTCATCGGACTTGCGGTATGGAACGACTTCCTGGGGCCGCTGCTGCTCCTGGGTGGGCAACTGGGCAGCACGATAACGCTGGGAGTCTACCGTGGAGCCGATCAGTACTTGACCGACTGGGGCATGATATTCGCGTTCATCGTTCTTGCGTCTGCTCCAATGCTGATCCTGTTTCTCGCGCTTCAACGGTGGTTCATTCGCGGGCTCGTAGAAGGAGCCGTGAAGGGATAGTGACATGCTCCCCCTCAGGAGTGGCGGCTTCTGCAATCGCCTGTTCGGCTATTAGCCAGCATCCATGGCTGAAGGAGGACGACGTGAGTGGACGGTTCTACGAGAAGTATCCCCGGGAAGGCGTTCCCTTCATCGAGATCTGCAAAGAGTTCCTGGATGAAATCGAGTCACAGCAGAAGGGCAATTTCAAGGCAGCCGGCGAGATGATCGGGAACCGGCTGATGGAAGACAAGGTCATCTTCGCCGTCGGCTGCGGGGGGCACAGCTACCTGCCCCCCATGGACATGTTCTGCAGGGCGGGATCGCTCGTTCCGGTCAGCGCGACGCTCGATGCGAGTACAACGACCATCACCGGGGGATTCCGGAGCGTGTTCCTGGAGCGGGTTCCCGGATACATGGTGGCCCTGTTCAAGTATTTCAGGATCGGCGCCGGCGATGTCGTTCTGATCTTCAACAACGTCGGCGTGAACGCGATGACGATCGATGCGGCGCTGGAGTGCAAGCGGCTGGGAGCGCGAAGCATCGGAGTGGCCGGTTCTCCCTGGATGGAGTATCTGCCTCCCGATCACCCGATCCGTCATCCGAGTAGGAAGAACCTGAAGGATCTCGTGGACATCTTCATCGACGACTACAACCCCGTCGGGGATGCGGTCCTCAAGTTGAAGGGATACGACGTGCCTGTCTCCCCGATCTCCACGATCACCGACGGGTACATCGTGCGCCGGATCGAGATCGAGGCCATCGAGCACATGCTCCGCCGGGGGGGGAATCCACCTGTCTGGGTCAGTGCAAACCTGCCTTCCGGAGATGCGGTGAACCAGAAGTACATCGAAAAGTACCACGACAGGGTGAAGCTGATGTAGCGATGCTCGCATGAGCGGCCGACGGTGCGATCGGCGAAGGCAGGGCAAGGAGGAATCATGTCCATGAAACTCTCGTTTGAGGTCTGGCCGAATGGCATCTACGAGGAGCTCACCACCGTAGGGGTAAGCATCAACTCCTGGGGAGATAAGCCCATCACGTGGTGTGTGGAGAAGGTCGCCGAGTATGGCTACAAGGGGATCGACTTCTTCTTCGACAAGTTCCTCGAGCTGACCGACGAAGAGTACGAGAAGATGGGCGACACCCTCGGCCCCCTGGTCCGTTCCAAGGGAATGGAGATCGCTTCCCTGGGCGCCCACTACCTCACCATCACCCCCAAGC
>DATEYD010000016.1:0-2557 GCA_035583445.1 Minisyncoccota bacterium | reverse complement strand
CCTGGCTGGTACCCTGGGATTCGAGGGGGGAGTGACGGGAAAGGTCAGTCTCTCTAACTCGTTACATATCAAGGTTTTGCGATCTGCCCGGAAGAGGACTTGAACCTCCATGCCCTTGCGAGCACTAGACCCTGAATCTAGCGTGTCTACCAAATTCCACCATCCGGGCGGCGTTTCCGGAAGCTACCACCCCCTGCGCGTCCTTGTCAACAATAACGAGCGAATTCATGACGTCGCTTGGGGCAGGGTGTGCGAGTTTCATCCGCCAGCAGTGTTCCATTTTCGTCCGTCGCCGAGAGCGCTGCCCGGCCTCGAGCCTCGTTGTCGTGCTTCACTCCCATAGCTCGATGCGCGGCGGGCCAATCCCGCCCGACACCGCATGAATGTCATAGCTTGCACATGATACCGATATCATGTACAAGAATTTTCAAAACGTGTACACGAGGGAGTGATGTGAAATTCGATCCCGCCAAACCTTTCAATGACCTCCCACTGCTTCCCCCGTCTGCGGACCTCGAATCGTCGGCAGTGCTTCGACAGGCTGCGAGGACGCATGGAATCCTCGGAAAGCTGAACGGGTACTTTGCGGCGCTGCCCAATGCCGGAATGCTCATCGATTCTCTCATCATCCAGGAGGCCAGGTCGAGTTCGGCTATCGAGAACCTCATCACGACCCAGGATGCGGTGTACCGTGCCATGGCGACCGGAGTTCTGGCGGACCCTGCTGCCAGGGAGGTGATCGAGTACCGCGAAGCATTATGGAAGGGGCACCGTCTGCTGAAAGCTCAGGGCAGCATAGGAGTGAAGGCCATCCTGACCGTGCAGGAGACCATAGTCCACAACGATGCGGGCGTGAGAGCGCTCCCGGGAACGGTGCTCAGGAACGAATTGACCGGCAAAGTCGTCTACGCGCCTCCGGTCGGGCGGGAACGCATCATGCTCCTGCTCGGCAACCTCGAGGAGTATATCGGACGCGACGATGGCGTCGATCCGCTCATCAAGATGGCGGTTATCCATTACCAGTTCGAGTCCATCCACCCTTTCTATGATGGCAATGGCCGCACGGGACGGATCGTGAATATCCTCTATCTCGTCCAGCGCGGACTCCTGGACCTGCCGGTGCTCTATCTGAGCCGTGAGATCATCGAGCGTAAAGAAGATTACTACCGGCTGTTGCAGGAAGTACGGACGAGGGATTCGTGGGAGGAATGGATCCTCTTCGTGCTTGGGACAGTGGAACGCTCGAGCGATCACACTCTGCGGCTCATAAGCAGCATCAAGGAGTTGCTGGAGAAAACCATCGAAACGTGTCGATCCCGGCTGCCACGAACCACGTACTCGAAGGAGCTCGTGGAGCGCCTTTTCGTGCAGCCCTACGTGAAGACGGAGCACCTGGTTAAGGCTGGAATCGCGGAGCGACGCACGGCTGCCAAGTACCTGCGGCAACTGGAGGAGATCGGCGTGCTGTCTTCCTTCAAGGCATGGAGAGAAACAATCTTCGTGAACACTGGACTGGTCAAGGCGCTCAAAGAATAGGGGAACCCTCGAGAACGCGCGGAGGCGCGCCTCTACCGCGCCTTCTGCGGCACCAGGTACAGACCTGAGAGGTCGTAGCCCTGGGAGACCGCGATGGCTTTCATCTTCTCGAGCAGTTCGTTGGGAACCGTCGGCGTGCGGGACAGGAACCACAGGAAGTCCCGCGAATCGCCCCCGATGAGTGCCCAGGAATACTTATCCTGGTCCAACCCGAAGATCAGGTAGTCCGACGTGAACAGGTTGAAGAACTTGACCTTCAGCGCGCCGGGCTTGCTGGAATCCGGCACCCAGGCCACGGCCTTCACCTCGCTGTAGCGGCCGTCCAGGTCCTTCTTGAAGCCGCTGTTCACGACCTGAATCCTGCCATCGGGTCGCAGACTGTACTCGGCGGTGGCGCCGACGATGTTCTTCTCGAACCCGTGCTGGAACCGCGCTATCTCGTACCATCTTCCCAGGTACTTCTGCACGTCCACGGAGTCTACGACATCGAGCGGCTGCATCCCGCTGGGAACGCTTGCGCAGCCCGCGAGACCGAGCAGGAGTGTCGTCGCGGCAAGCGACAACCATCGCGTGTTCATTCTCATCCTCCTTGCAAAAACCGAAAGATAGCGAAACGCTGCAGCAAACGGCAATAGCCGCCCGCTCCGAGGGGCGACCGCCGATTCAACCAGGGCGTGCGTCCTTGTCGATGGCAGCAGCCATCCCTCGGGGACCTCGTACGGTTACCACGATGACGCCGACAGCTCCAGTCAGATCCGCAACGACATCGTGGTCGTGACCTCGGGCATCACGTAGAGATCGTAAACCCGCGCGCGTCAGCGCCTCGCCCGGAGCAGTTCTTCCAGCTTGCACGCCACGATCCTCTGTCGTCTCAGCGGCGTCACCCGTTTCACGATGGAGCGTGCCCGGCGAACCTTGAATTCCACGGGCCATTCGAGTTCCGGCAAGGCGCGAAACAGCCCTGACCTCGCCGGCGCGAGGTAGAGGAAGTCGACCAGGGCTTTCTCGGGCGTCGCCAGGC
>DATEYD010000015.1:0-1704 GCA_035583445.1 Minisyncoccota bacterium | reverse complement strand
AGTCGGCTGTTCCTCGATTCTCCTCATCGACGAATCTGAAGAGGGTCCCGATGGCCAGCGCGATGAATGCGAACACCATGGCGAGCATGAAGACTGTGGCCGCTTTCGACCTGGGGTTCTTCATCCAGCCGAGCATGCCAGCAGCGAAACAGATTGCGCCGGCAGCGACTGATACGAGCCATGTTGCGTCGATCATGTCCCACTACCTCACGTGGCGGCCTGCGGACACTGGTGCCTGCGCTCAGCGAAAAAGAGGCGCGGCTCCTGCGACCATCAGGCCGTCGTCGCCGATCTGACTGCCTCGAGCAGGCGCTCGACCTGGAACGGCTTCGCAACGAAGTCCACCGCTCCCGCCCGCATCGCCTCCTTCCTCAGCGCCTCCTTCACGAGGGCGCTGACGACGATGATCCTCGCTTTCGGGTCGAGCTCGATGATCTTCATTATAGCCGAGAGTCCGTCCATGCCCGGCATCAGTATGTCCATGAGCACGACGTCCGGCTTCAATGCCTTGTACTTCTCGATGGCTTCGAGCCCGTTTGCCGCTTCTCCCAGGATCTCATGGTCATGGGATTCGAGAATGTCCCTGATCATCTCCCTGATGAACGGTGCATCCTCCACGATCAGAACCTTAGCCATCCTCAAGACCTACCTGTTCACGGACCCACACTTGTCGTGTTTCCCCGTTTCAGCAGTAAAGAAGAATCCGTGCATATATAAGTTGGCCATTTGAGATATCGCTTGTGATAGTCATTGTCCATATCGCTGCGTTGCGCCCTCGTTTCTCTCTACAGCCTTGCTTGCGCGCGGGCGGGTGCGCGTGACCTCTGCCTTGGGACCAGTCCCTGAATGCCGAAGGCATTCTCGTCTGACGGCCGGCTTACGCAATCCAGCACCTGCAAACAAATAAATACGATGTTTGCGCTATCGACATTCGTCTGACAGTCGTCGGACTCAGAAGGGATGGGCATGGTATTCGGCATCGGAAGAAGAGATGCTCGCGACATGCAGGACGCGCAGGAGCCAGCGAAGGTTCCGTACAGGCTCGCGTCCTACGAACACGACCACGAAGGCAAGAGGTTCAGGTCCTCCAACGTGGTCTACAGTTTCTGGAGCGCATCCAAGTACGTGCTGATCCTCTCCCTCATACTCTGGTGGCTACCGATGTTCGGTCAGATGATCGCGGGCTACGTCGGCGGGAGGCGAGCGGGCGGGCCGTGGCGCGGAGTCGCGGCCTCGATCCTGCCCGTTGTGTGCCTGTATGTCGTCATGACTGGCTTCGACAGCGGGTTCTTCCCGTCCCACGTCCTGGGCGTGGCCATCGCGCCCGCCGCGGTGTCGGTGGTCCTCAGCGACAGCGTGCCGTTCATATCACCATACATACACTTCTCGTCCGAGTACATCGGCTCGTTCGTCGAGGCGCTCTCGGGCGCGAGCCCCTACGGCATCAACACATACATCCTGACCGTCGCGTTCGCATACGTGGGCGGCATCCTGGCCGAGCAGAGCAGGAGGGAGATCGAGTACAACTCCGGCGCGATGATGTCCAACACCACCGTGCTCGTCTCGGACGGCCAGAACCAGCAGCTCCCTGCGCAGAACCCGTACACAACGCACAACGGGCTGGCACACATGATATCCTCAGCGTTCCCGTGGTCGAGGCACGAGCAGTCCGGCCACCCACAACACGCCCTCTCAGCACATGGT
>DATEYD010000014.1:0-5611 GCA_035583445.1 Minisyncoccota bacterium | reverse complement strand
GAGCGGATCCGAGGAGAGTTTCGGGGCTCTCCACATCTCGTGTGGGAATCCGTCTCGGGAGACCAACTCCGATCGCTTTCAGCATCCGTGGGGCCCCACGAACGCCTCATGGCGAACGGGGGTCCCACCCGCTCCTTTCCGGACCGAACTTCCGGGAGGTGCTTGCCGCTGTTGGGAGCGGCTCCCGATAGGGTGGTTTGCCAGCGAGCGCCCGTCAGACTCCAGCGCCGTGACCATCGTATCACGTTCGATTACTGATGTCAACAAACCCGGCATATCGCCGGGTCTGCCGCATACGTATCAGCATGCCGAATCAGGCTTCCTGGGGCATCGGCGGGACATCAGCAGCCGCGGCGACAGCGGCTTTGCGGATCTTCACGATCAGTTCTTTTTGGAGCTTCGGATTCTCCTTCAGGAACTTACGGCTGCCTTCGATCCCCTGGCCGAGCTTGTTCTCCTCGTAGGAATACCAGCTCCCTTGCTTCTGGACCACGCCATACTGCACGCCCGCCATGACGATGTCAGCCTGGGCGGAGATGCCTTCGTTGTACAGGATGTCGAATTCGCAGGTCCGGAACGGCGGGGCGACCTTGTTCTTGACCACCTTCACCTTCACGCGGTTGCCGATGATCTTCTCCCCGGACTGGATCTGGGCGGCGCGGCGGATCTCCAGGCGCACGGACGAGTAGAACTTCAGGGCAAGGCCCCCGGTCGTGGTCTCCGGGTTGCCGAACATAATGCCGATCTTGTGGCGGATCTGATTGATGAACAGGATGGTCGTGTTGGTCTTCGCGGACACCGCGGCGAGCTTCCGGAGTGCATGGCTCATCAGTCGGGCTTGCAGGCCGACGTGCTGCTGGTCCATCTCCCCCTCGATCTCGGCACGCGGGGTCAGGGCGGCCACCGAGTCAATCACGATCAGCGCGACGCCGCCCGACTTCACCAGGGTCTCCACGATCTCCAATGCCTGTTCGCCGTTGTCTGGCTGGGAGATGAGCAGATCGCCCACCCGCACGCCGATCTTCTTGGCATATTCGGGATCCAGGGCATGCTCGGCATCCACGTACGCGGCAACGCCGCCCGCCTTCTGCACCTCAGCGACCGTGTGGAGAGCAAGCGTGGTCTTGCCGGAGCTCTCGGGACCGTAGACCTCGATGACGCGCCCGCGAGGAATGCCGCCGACGCCCAGGGCGATGTCCAGCGAGATGGAGCCGGTGGGGATGACGTCCACATCAACTCGCCGGGCGTCCCCCAGCTTCATGATGCTGCCTTCGCCATATTTCTCCTGGATTTCCTTGACCGCAAGCGCGACGCTGCGGTTCTCATCCCCCGGAGCTTCCATCTTCTTGATGTCTTTTTTCGCCATAGGTGTTCGTTGTTAGCCGTTCGAGCATAGCAAGCGGATACCGGCGTGCAAGTTGACGCGTTTGGCGCTGCGGGGCAAAGAAAGGCGGCTGACGTCACCGCCAGCCGCCGACTCAGAGCAGACCCTGCGCGCGGAGCATGCCCGCCACCACCTCTTCGTACTCGAAGGAGTCGGAGAGCGCATGGTGGATGTGGGGAATGGAGGTCGGGAATTCCCGCCAGATCCGGCGCCGCTTCACTTTGGTGTAGGTCGGGAGACGGTGCAGGATCCGGTACTGCTCACGGCCGTCCAGCGCCCGGCTGAAGGGGCTCGGGACGCCGGTGAACCGGTAGTACCAGTCCATGTTCCCGTAGTCGAACGCAGTGGGCATCGCGCAGTAGATCGGAATGTCGTCGCCTGCGGTCTCGCGCACCCAGATGGCTGATTGCTCCATCGCCTCATGCGGATCCTTGCCGAACCGCTCCAGGTACGCCGGCGTCAGATGGTGGATGCCTTCGGTGCGCGCCTCCCACCACTCGGGAAAGACGAGCTTCAGCTCGACGTAGAAGAAGTTCTGCGGATTCCCCACCTCGACAATGGCGAACGAGACCATGTTGTTCAACGGCGGCAGCAGGGTGCCGCGGCCCGCCTCCACGTCGCCCGCAAAGAAACGATAACGCATAAGACCTCCTCAAGGTCCGCGGTTGTCAGTGAACGATCCGCCTTACCGCAGGAACACGGCCCAGAACATAACGAAGAAATCGAGGGAGGAGATGACGCACCAGGTGCAGAATGCGCGCAGGATGAACGCCTGCACGTAGGTGAAGTACAGCGAGAAGGCGAAGCCGAAGGCCACGAGCGCCTTCACCGGCCAATATGGGAAATCAGGCTGCAGCACTACGAACAGAAGGATCGCCGAATACATCAGAAACCCGAGCACCGAGTTCGGGATCCCGAACATCCTCGACTGCCTCGCGTACTGCACCTTCCGGCACCAGGCCTTCGGGAAACCGATGCAGGCAACGTCCGTCTTCGTGAATGAGTGCCAGGTGAGATAGAGGGTGTTCGTGATCCCGACCGCTGCACAGACGATGAGAATGGTAAGTGTGGTATTCATGCTTCTAGTATACTATCGAACGCTTTAGATCATTTCGTACAACGCACGGATCGCATCCTCATAGGACGCGTCGGGGTTTGCCTCGCGCCATTTCTTCACTTCCCCCATGACGCTTGTGCCGGATTTCTTGTATTCCTCGACAAGCTGCTTCTGCATCTCCCGCGCTTCGTCGCTGAGGCCCCCGTAGGCGAGGCCGAACGCTTCCAACGGGTTGTCGGGGCGTACACTCGATCCAGGTTGCTGCTCGTTGCTCATGTCCGTTCCGCGTCGTGCGTGTCAGCATGGATCCCCGATTCGTTCTGGAGTGCGGGACCGCCGATCACCGCTCCGTCGCGTGCGACATAGACCTGGCGAGGCTTCGCGCCGTCTCCCGGCCCGATGACGCCTTTGGACTCCAGAATGTCTAGCATGCGGGCGGCACGAGCATATCCGAGCCCCATGCGCCGCTGGAGGAGCGAGGCGGATGCTTTCTGAAGCTCGATGACCAAGTTCTTTGCCTCTTCGTACCTCTCGTCCCCCATATCTTCGTCGATACCGCCATTCAGGCCATGGGCGGCCTGTCCGACGGTCGGAGCCTCGAACGCTTCGGCGAGCTCGTCCTCGGTCGATTCCAGACCGAGCTCGCTGGCCTGGGTCTTGATGAACTTCACGACGGCCTCGATCTCATGGGTGGCGACGAACGGCCCCTGCAGACGCCGCGGCTGGGCGGTGTCGGAACCGACGAAGAGCATGTCGCCGTTCCCCAACAGGGCGTCGGCGCCGGCCTGGTCGATGATGATACGGGAGTTGAGCTGGTTGGCCACGCGCAGCGCGACGCGGGCGTTGATGTTCGCCTTGATGAGACCGGTCAGGACCGACACCTCCGGCCGCTGGGTCGCCAAGATCAGGTGGATGCCCACAGCGCGGGACATCTGCGCGAGACGAACGATCGCCGGTTCCGTCTCCTTGCCGTACGTCTTCATCAGGTCCGCCATCTCGTCGATGACCACGATGATGATCGGCATGAGCGGCTTATCCTTCTTGGTCGCCCACTCGTTGTACCCCATGACGTCGCGCACCTTGGCTTCCGAGAGCCGCACGTACCGCTGGTCCATCTCCATGACCAATTGCTTGAGCACCGGCGGTACCTTCTTGTTGTCGGTGATGACCGGCTTCAAGAGGTGCGGGATCCCGTCGTAGAGCGGCAGCTCGACGCGCTTCGGGTCCACCATGATGAACCGGAGGATCTCCGGCCCGTACCGGTAGAGCATGGAAAGGATGAGGCCGTGGATGGTGACCGACTTGCCCGATCCGGTCTGTCCGGCGATCAAGAGGTGCGGCATCTTGTCCAACCCGGCGAAGACCCCTTCGCCCGATACGTCACGGCCAAGGGCGAGCGGCAGCATGAATTGGGATTTGCGGTACAAGTCGCTCTCCAGGAGATTGCGCAGGCCGACGAGCGAGACTTTCTTGTTGGGAACCTCGATGCCGACCAGGGACTTGCCCGGGATCGGCGCCTCGATACGGAGCGGGTGGGCCGCCAGCGCCAGCGATAGGTCGCTGGAGAGCGTGGTGATGCGCGAGAGCTTCACGCCCACCGCCGGCCGCATGGTGTACTGCGTGACGGTCGGTCCGACGGATACCTCGCCCATCTCCACCTCGATGCCGAAGTTCGCCAGCGTGCGCTTGATGATGGCCGCATTGGCGTTGATGTCCCCGGATGATGCGTGGTCCTGGTCGGTCGAAAGGAAATCCGTCGGCGGCAAACGCCAGCCTCCCGATTTCATCGATCTCACGACGAACTCCTGCGGCTTCTCTTCTTTCGGCTTTGCTGCCAGAGTCGTCATTGGTCGTTCTTCGAACGGTTTCCCGCCCGACTTCACGACAAGCTTCTCGATGTCCTTGGTCTGCATCTCCCGCTCCCTGGCCGCCTCTTCTTCCGGCGTGCTCTTCATGAACAGCTCGTAGATCGGGACGTTCAATGCCATGAGGACCGACACCACCACCAGCCCGACGAGCACCACCATCGTCGCCCAGAAGCCGATGAAGGTGTAGAGCGGCCAGCCCAGCACCAGCCCGAGGTATCCGCCCTGGATGACCCGCTGGTCGAAGAGGCCGTCACCGATGCTGTAGAAGACGCCCAGGACGGCGAGCACGAAGAGGAACGTGCCGGCGACCGCGCTGCCAGCGATCTTGCGATGGACGGATTTGATGAACGCGGCGCCCAGCATCATGAACGCGATCGGGACGATGAAGAAGCCCCAGCCGAACAACAGCCGGGCGCCTTCATTGAGGAATTCGCCTGCGGATCCCGCCCGTCCGATGAAGGCGAGGATCGAGACCAGGACGATGAGGAAACAGAGAATGCCCGCGATGGAATTGCGGGTTTCCTGCGAGATGCCGATCAGCGACCGTCCCTCATCATCCACCAGATCCTTGTTCTTGCGTTTCTTGCGTCTGGACACGAAAAGACAGCGATTACCTATCCAGTATAAACCTTGCGGAGCGCGGGGCAATGCCCAGTTATCCAAAGAAAAAGGGCGGGGAGCGATACTCCCCGCCTTCAGTCCTCGCTGTTCGGTTCGGCGAACTCGATGCGCGTCTTGGGCCGTCGCGCCCGTCCAGCGTAGCCTCGCCGGATGACGAGGCGCGCGATCAGGGCCGCCGAGGTCGACAGGCTGCTCTTTCCCAAAAGACCCTCGTACCGAATCGCCTGCTGCAGGTCGGTTGGTGTCGAACCTGTCGTCTCGCGCTCGGCGCGGGTCCGCCGTCGACGCTTCGGTCTGTCAGGGGCCATGAAGTCGTCAGTCGAGGCCGTTATGACTTGTCGGCGCGGGCGATAATCTGCCCGTGGACGGTCATCAGGCCCCACAGGACCGAGGCTGAGCCGATGCAGTAGTCGTACTCGATGTACTGGGGAGCCCAGATCCGGAGCACCACCAGTACGAGCAACGACAGATACGTGATGTCCACAACCGCATGAGCTATATATTTGCCCACAGGATACCTCCGCACATACTATACCACATGTTCGTATGAAATGAAAGCGCCCCCGTGGGGGCGCTTTCCTCGCCATTATACCTCCAACTGCTCCTTGAGTCCCGTCCCCGCGGGGATAAGTTTGCCGATGATGACGTTCTCCTTGAGGCCGCGCAGCGGGTCCTCCTTGC
>DATEYD010000013.1:0-1939 GCA_035583445.1 Minisyncoccota bacterium | reverse complement strand
GGAAAGGTGTCCATCGGCGGCAATGGAGTCGAGCTACCGCTCAGCCTCGAGATGGGGACCACCATACTCACTGTCAACAGCTTGGCGGACGGCACATTCCGTATCCTCGTACCTCCAGCCACATACACGCTCAGCAGCTTCACCACCAGGACCGAGAACACCGTGGATGTCACATACTCCGGCTCCAGCACCTTCACCGTGGGATCAATCGATGTGTACCTCGCACAGTCTCTCGGAAGGGACACCAAGCACGGGGTAATCGCGACCTGGGACTCGACCGCAGTGCAGACCGCGGGGGTCGACAGCACGGTCTCCTACGCGGTCACCATCATCAACACCGGCAACATCCGCGACAAGTTCCTGGTGACATTCACGGGCACTGGGTTCAATGTGTCCTTCACCCCGGCGGAGGTCGAGGTGGACTTCGGGCCGAACAGCAAGGCGCTTGTGGTGGCTAACATAGTGCCACTTGGCTCCGCGCCCGCCGGAGAGCGGGAGGTGACCTGCCTTGTGCGGTCGCTCAACCTCGCTTCGACCAGGGCGGACCTCGACCTGATCGTCAACGTGATGCCTCACAGGGGCGTCTCCGTTACGAGCCTTGACACATCGACCACGGTCAACTCGGTCACCACCATCACGGCGTTCGCGGTGAACAACACCGGGAACGCACAGGACGACTTCGTCGTCCAGATCGCAAACCTCGCCCTGCTCCAGTCCCGCGGCTGGAACGCGGTCATCATCGACCCAGCGACCTCGGAGGAGACATCGAGCGTGACCATCGCGGCATTCGGCACTAAGGCGCTCCATGTCCGCTACACGCAGCTCGGGGTGGATGCGGATGCGTCGGTCGAGGCCTCCGTCTTCGCGTACTCCAAGAATGTGACCTCCGCGAGCGCCTATGCGAATGTCCCAATCATCGTCCCGGACCTGGCGGTCGGAAAGGGCGACCTGACCATCACCAGGGAAGATGTGACTCTCGTCAACGACGCGCAGATTCGTCTGGCCACCAACGTCGGCCTGCTTGTCGCGCTCATCGCTCTCGTTGTCGTATTCTACCTGCTCAGGCGCAGAAAGGGCTACGGCGGCTCCTCGAAGGGGGGTGCGAAGAAGTGACCGCTCGCAGGACGATCAGCCGCCTGTTGCTCGGACTGATGCTCGTCGCGACACTCGCTCTCCCGGGGTCGCTCTTGTACGACTCGACATCGAACGCGGCTGCCTACAGCCCCATCAGCATCGTGTTCGATCGGCCCGCGTTCGCGGCCGTCAACCAGACCGTACAGTGCAAGGTCACCATGTACGGCGGCCCGGCGGCTGACGTGGGCGGCAACTACAACTGGACCGGCGAGCTCATCGCCTACAACGACACCGGAGCGGAGATGTTGCCCTCCGTCGGTGCGCAGACCGCAACCGGGGTGTGGCTCGTCAACATCACCATGCCTGAGTTCGGGCCGCAGACATTGACCATCAAGATCACTGGCACATCGACCGCGAGCACGGGCAACGCACACGTGACCGCGTCGACCACGTTCGAGATGAAGGTCATCGTTCCGATACTCATCAAGGCCACGGTACAGAACAAGGGAGACGTGGACGCCTCCAATGTGACCGCCAAGATATTCGCGGACGGTCTCCTGCTCGACACGCAGATCATCAACGTCTCGGCCGGATCCTCGACCACCATCAGCTACAACTGGACCTTCCTGGACATCAAGCGCGGGAAGCATGTGGTCACCGTAACCGTGGACGACCCGAACGACGTGGTCGAGTTCAGCGACGGCAACAATGTGTTTTCGCAGGTGATATACGTGGGCAGCCCGGGGAATCCTGCGGCCGTGGGGCTGACGATTGGGGTCATCATAGCCGCGATCCTGGTAGTGCTCATGTGGCTCCAGAAGCCTTTGAGGCGCCCGCTGAAGAAGCAGTGAGCCCGAGGCATACG
>DATEYD010000012.1:0-1678 GCA_035583445.1 Minisyncoccota bacterium | reverse complement strand
GAACGGTTTCCCGCCCGACTTCACGACAAGCTTCTCGATGTCCTTGGTCTGCATCTCCCGCTCCCTGGCCGCCTCCTCTTCAGGGGTGCTCTTCATGAACAGCTCGTAGATCGGGACGTTCAATGCCATGAGGACCGACACCACTACCAGCCCGACGAGCACCACCATCGTCGCCCAGAAGCCGATGAAGGTGTACAAGGGCCAGCCTAGCACCAGTCCGAGGTAGCCGCCCTGGATGACCCGCTGGTCGAAGAGGCCGTCTCCGATGCTGTAGAAGACGCCCAGGACGGCGAGCACGAAGAGGAAGGTGCCCGCGACCGCGCTGCCAGCGATCTTGCGATGGACGGATTTGATGAACGCAGCCCCGAGCATGGCGAACGCGACCGGGACGATGAAGAAGCCCCAGCCGAACAAGAGCCGGGCACCGTTATCAAGGAATTCACCCGCGGACCCGGCCCGGCCGATGAAGGCGAGGATCGAGACCAGGACGATGAGGAAACACAAGATGCCCGCGATGGAATTGCGGGTTTCCTGCGAGATGCCGATCAGCGACCGTCCCTCATCATCCACCAGATCCTTGTTCTTGCGTTTCTTGCGTCTGGACACGAAAAGACAGCGATTACCTATCCAGTATAAACCTTGCGGGGCGCGGGGCAATGCCCAGTTATCCAAAGAAAAAGGCCCCGACCATACGGATCAGGAGCCCTGGACGATGTCGCCGTCAGCGAACAGATGCCGAATAGCCTCGGACTCTGCCGCTTCACGCATCAGTTGCACCATCTCCTCGGAGTCAACGCCGGGGAACCGGGGCCCGTACAGCTGGCCGTACGGGGGTCCACCGATCTCGCCGGGAATCGGAAAGCAGGACTTCAGTAGAAACATCAGCATCGCAACACCTCATGCCTATAATACCACAATTACTTAGAAAAGAAAAGGGCGAGGAGCGATGCTCCCCGCCTTCAGTCCTCTCCGTCCGGTTCGGCGAACTCGATGCGCGTCTTGGGCCGTCGCGCCCGTCCTGCGTACCCGCGCCGGATGACCAGGCGCGCGATGAGGACTGCCGAGGTCGACAGGCTGCTCTTGCCCAGAAGACCCTCGTACTGGACTGCCTGCTGCAGGTTGGTCGGTGAACGACCCTTCGTCCCAAGCTCAGCACGCGTTCGTCGCCGACGCTTCGGTCTGTCAGGGGCCATGAAACACAGGAGCGTGCTGATCCCGTCATGGGCGCCGTCGGCTTGCGGGATGCTGGTTCGCGCGTCCATGTCGGTCGTGCTGCCGTTCAGGGGTTCGGTCACGACGACGTAGTCCTCGAATCTCGCCAGCAGCTGCCTCGCCTGGACACTGACCGGCCGCTCTCCTTGCTGACGGAGCCTGTTCAGGACCGACTCCAAGCCGGTGGAGAAGTCGGGGCTGCTTCCCATGTGCACTGTGATGCAGTCGCGGTAGAACTCCACCCGCACCGCATCGTCGTCCTCACGCTCCATGCGAACCTCGTACACCTTGTTCACGATCCGCCTCCGCACATACTATACCACACGTTCGTATGAAATGAAAGCGCCCCCGTGGGGGCGCTTTCCTCGCCATTATACCTCCAACTGCTCCTTGAGTCCCGTCCCCGCGGGGATAAGTTTGCCGATGATGACGTTCTCCTTGAGGCCGCGCAGCGGGTCCTCCTTGC
>DATEYD010000011.1:0-1102 GCA_035583445.1 Minisyncoccota bacterium | reverse complement strand
GTTGCTGGCGTACCACGCCGCCGTCCTTCGCGGCCACGACGTCGATAAACCGCGTAACCTGGCCAAAAGTGTCACGGTCGAGTGATGCTTCCGACGTGTCCGGCCGTCTTCGCCGCATTTCGGTCGATGTGAGGACGAGGTTCTTGGTCTGTCATCCTGAGCAATAGCGAAGGGTCTGGCCACCGAATACGAGTGACGTGCGGGCCTCCCATCCGCAGGCCGGATGCCTCACGGCGTTCAGCATGACAGAACCGTCGCTGTCCATCATCAGTAGTCCGGAGCAAGGATGTTGCTGTCTTCTCCATACCCCCATACGATGTCACGAACGTCCTCGATGAGGGGCTTTACGCTCATGGAGCTGCTCGTTGTGGTCGCGATCATTTCACTGCTGCTATCGCTGCTTGTGCCGTCACTGAGGAAGGCGAGATCCGTCGCGCGTCGGGTGGTGTGCTCGCACAACCTCAAGCAGATAGAGCTGGCCGTGAGTATGTACACGGGCGACCACGACACGATGTATCCGTGTGCCCAGGACCCCGTCTCCACGCAGCCGCCGTACTGGTTGTGGATGGGTCGGGGCTGGCGACGATGGGTCGAGCCCTACCTGAGCACCAACATCGACGTGAACACGCCGTCGGTTCTCCTGTGTCCGGCCGACCGCACCGATCCCGCAACGTACGAATCCACGAGCTACGCCTACTCCATGACGTTCTATCACAGCCCCGAGCAGATCGACGCGATGAGCGCCACCACCGACACGTACAGCAACCCCCAGCCGTCGATTGCACAGCGGGTCGGCGACGTCGCCAGTCCTTCCGGCAAGATCCTCCTCGGCGAATGGAACAGCAATCACGTGCCTTACGAGAATGACAGGGGTTGGTGGGAGTGGAAGGGCGCCCGCATCTTCCTGTTTGCTGACGGCCAGGTCGTGTTCCTCCAGGCTAAGGAGATCCAACCGGCTCGTGACGACTTGCCCGATGCGAATCTGACGGTCCACGGTGTCAAGGGCCGTGACTACTCGCCGTAGCACCGCGTCTCATGGGTCCTCCCAATATGATGGCAGGAGATTGCCTCGTCGCTGCGCTCCTCGCAATGACATGGATAT
>DATEYD010000010.1:0-1458 GCA_035583445.1 Minisyncoccota bacterium | reverse complement strand
CCCCATTCAAAGAAGGTGCGAATATGTCATAAATACCGATTCTAGGCAATACGCGGGCGTTGTGCTATCCTCTTCCGGTTCCGTATTTCCCGAACGAGGTGATTATGGGCGCGATTGACGCCGTGCTCGGCGCATTCCGCGCGTTGACGTTCGAACAGTGGGTGCTCGGGACCGTGGTGGTGATGATGGGCAGGCGGGAGGTGCTGCGCCAGGAGAAGCTGCTCCGCACGATCGCGGAATACGGTGAGCGCTTCCCGTACGACCGCTTCGGCAGTCGCGCGTCCCTCGTCTGGGGCCATGCCCTGACCCTCATCGGCCTGGGGCTCCTCTGGGATCCGATGGCGCGGGTCGCCTGGGTCGTCGGCGGCGTGTCTCGCCTGATGCTGGTCCTTGGCCCCTGCGACACCGGCCTGTTCAACCGCTACCCGTACCGCATCGTCCGCAACGGATTCCTGCTCGTCTTCGGCTCCGCCTGCATCGTCTACGGGCTCTCCGGGTTCGTGCCGATCCTCAGGTGAGGGGCATCCTCGACCCGCAACCGCATGTTGCGGGTCTCTTCTTTTTTTGGTACACAATGTGCGGATCTTTCAACCGAGACGTCCACCATCCACCGTTCACGACGTCCTCCCAAGGAGAAACGCAATGACCGGCAGCGAGCGACTGTCCCAGGAAGACGCAATCCTGCGCCAGGGGCCCTCTTTTTTGCTCAACATCTCTGCTCTCATGCGGGTACTTGAAAATCTCTCGATTTCGTATATACATATCGCCGCAGGAGGAGGTGAATGCTCGAGAACCGGATACTGCTTGGCGTGCTATTCCTGGCCGTTGGCATCGTGATCGGATCCGTCCGCGCGTTCGCGGTGTACCTGTTGCGACGGCACGAGGACGCTGGTCTGATCGTAGCGCTGTGCGGCGCGTTCGGCGCGGGGTGGCTCGCGATCGGAATCGCCGAGCGTTTCGGCCTTTCCGACGTTGCCGGGGCTTTGGGCATCATCACGGCGTATGTCGGCTACTTCGGCGGCCGTGCGCTCGTGATGCGGATGCTCCGCTGGCAAGAGCCGAATTAGTGAGGGGACCCCGCCACGGGGTCCCTCTTTTTAGTCCTTCCTGATGTGCGCCAGCGCCCAGTCCCAATCCACGTTCAGTTTCTTGCCCGGGTTGAAGATCCCCTTCGGATCGAACAGCTTCTTCACTGATGCGAAGAGTCCCATCATCTCTTTCCCCCACATCCGCTCCATCCAGGGGCCGCGGATGATGCCGTCGTTGTGCTCGGCGGTGATGGAGCCGTGGTACTCGAGCACCAGGTCATACACCTTTGCCGCGATCTCCGGGATGATGCGGCGGTTGCGCTCGTCCGCGAGGTCCATGAGCGGGATGATATGGAAATTGCCGTTGCCCACGTGCCCGGCGACCGTCAGGGTCAACTCGTACGGATCCAGAATGGCGTAGAGTTTGGGG
>DATEYD010000009.1:0-1642 GCA_035583445.1 Minisyncoccota bacterium | reverse complement strand
TTCAGTGATGAGAGCGGCGTCCGGGACAGTACCGATGTCCATTTGGAGGGGCAGACATCGGAAGGAGTCACCCGGGAATTCTCGTTCAATGAGCCGTCCGAAAACAAGTACATGCTTGTGTCCATCGGCGGCGACTTCCCGATGGAACTCGTTGCTTGGTTCAAGGTCGTCCAGCCGTTCCTGGTCGTCTCTGCGCGCCCAGCAGCCGTCCTCGGGACCGATATCGAGGTTAAGGTGACCGATCATACCGGCGAACCGGTCTCGAATGCGACCGTCCAGTACCAGGGCAACAGCTCGGTGACGGATTCCGGCGGCCTTGCGACTGTCAGAGCCGCTCAGGTGGGATCGTCCGAGTTGACGGCATCGAAGGTCGGCTATGTCCAAGGCTCCATGTCCGTCGAAGTATTGGACCCAGCGACTGTGATAGAGGCTTTCACTGCCGTCGTGACCTCGTTGGACATTAATCCAGAAATCGTGCACGAGGCAGAAAGGGCGATCGGGACCGCTGTCGTAGTGAACGAAGGGAACCTGTCGGGGACGTTCGAGGCTGGAATCTACGTCGACGGTTCACTGCACGCTACCACGAGAATCTACCTCGGGTCTCTTGAGAGCGCTATACTTACGATCAACCTCGGGTACCAGTCCGTCGGTGCGCATATCGTCCAGGTTGGCTCGCATGCGGACTCATTCATAATCACTCCGTGGTATGCGGACGACAGCGACCTAGTACGAATGATAGTCAGGTACGGAGGCTCGACGACCATATCGTCGGCCAATTCCATTCCGATCTACCAGGCCGCGAAGATATCCGAAGGCAATGTCGCAGTCACCCTGTTCTCAATCGGCGCAATCTCCGCTCTGCTGGCGAGCCTCGCGATAACCTCCATATTCTCGAAGGAGATCCGAGAGAGTCGGCGCAGACTGGGCGTGCTCAAGACGATTGGAGCGCCCAGAGCCGCCATCCGGCGCATGGTCTTCCCGCAGGCGCTTGAAGCGAGCCTCGGGGGTGCGGCCATCGGCGTGGCTCTCGGAGTCATCCTTGTCGATCGACTGTCCTCCATGGGCATCTTCGTGTTGTTCGGCCACGGGCTCAGGATAGATTTCGAACCGACGCTATTGCTGCTCATAATGGTCAGCGCAGTGCTGATCAGCGTGGTCAGCGCCGTGGCCACAGCGATGCAGGCAGTTGGCGAGACAGCGATTAGATCGATAAGGTCGCTCTCCGAGGAGCATTCGGAACCGGCCAAGGTGGACGATGTGCTGGGGGACGATTGATCACACCGGCTGTATGAAGACCCACAAGTGCAGGTTGCCGTACAAGTACGGCGGCTGATCGCTCTTCTGGATGTACAAGTCGAAATCCAGTCTGAAGTATCCACTGTCCGTCAGCGGGATTGACACGGACTTGTTCCAGGTCTCCCCCTTCTTCATCGTCTTCGTAAGAGTCTGGGTGCCGAATGCCGGCGTGTCCATGCCGTAAACGACCAGCGTGAAGTTCCTGGGGCCGCTCTCTCCGTTCTTCATATGGAGTAGATATGTGGCATTCGTCCCGTATACGAGACTCGTGTTGCCGACCATCTTGCCCTCAGGGTCGGTTATCGCAAAGTAGGTCCTCGATGGATAGTCTGCCGTTATGATGAGG
>DATEYD010000008.1:0-1859 GCA_035583445.1 Minisyncoccota bacterium | reverse complement strand
TGCGGATCAAATTCCGGAGGAAGACCTGACTCTACTCATGGCCGTGGCGAGTGTGGTGCTGGTGTCGGCCCGCGGCACTTTACTCCAGGGCGTGCCTGTGGAGGTTCCCGAGTTGTCGGAACCCATGGCCAAGAAACGTGCTCCCCGGGAGCCTTCGGCTCCACTGCCCTTCATGGAGCTGCCGTACTTCAACAGCCTGGGCGGTTTTACCCCGGATGGGCGTGAATACGCGATCTATCTCGGCCCCGACACCCACACGCCTGCACCCTGGGTGAACGTCATCGCCAACCCCACCTTCGGCACATTGGTCAGCGAAACGGGGTCTGGATTCACCTGGTATGGCAACAGCCAGCGCAATCGCCTGACGCAATGGTCGAACGACCCCGTCATGGATCCACCGTCTGAAGCGGTGTACATCCGGGACGAGGAAACCGGTGTCTGCTGGACGCCGACCCCGGCGCCGATCCGAGAAGAGACCGCTTATCGGGCAAGGCATGGGGCGGGGTACACGGTCTTCGAGCATAACAGTCAAGGGATCGAGCAGGAGATGACGGTCTTCGTTCCGGTGGATGAGCACGGGGGAGAGCCGATCAAGCTGCAGAGGCTGCGGTTAAGGAACGACTCCTCCCGGCGTCGCAGACTGTCGGTGACGTACTATGTGGAGTGGACACTGGGCGAGAACCGCGAATCCTCCCAGATGCACGTCGTGACCCACTGGGATGACGAAGTACAGGCCCTGATCGCCCGGAATCGCTACCACCCCGAGTACGGGGATCGGATCTCCTTCGCGGCCATCAGCCCGCCTGCGGAGTCTTACACCGGCGACCGCACGTCCTTCGTCGGGCGCAACAGCTCGCTGGGTAGCCCGGCGGCGATGGAGCGGACCGGGCTATCACGTCGGACGGGGGCGGGATTCGACCCGTGTGCGGCACTGCAGGTTACGGTTGAACTATCTCCCGGAGAGAGGGCTGAGATCACGTGCATGTTGGGCCAGGCCGAGTCGGTGGCAGAGGCCCATAAACGGGTTCTGACCTACAGGGAAGGCTTGGCACTCGAGACCGCGCTAAGCCGGACGAAAACGTGGTGGGATGATCTGTTGGGCACGATCGAAGTGCACACCCCCGAGCTGGCAGCGGACTTCCTGATCAACCGTTGGCTCTTGTACCAGAGCCTGAGCTGTCGGATCTGGGGGCGTTCCGCCCTTTACCAGTCCAGCGGTGCATTCGGCTTCCGCGATCAACTGCAGGACGTCATGGCATTCCTATACGCGTCTCCCGAGTTGGCGCGCCGGCACATTCTGCTCGCGGCGAGCCGTCAGTTCAAAGAAGGCGATGTCCAGCACTGGTGGCATCCACCGAGCGGCGCGGGTGTCCGCTCGCGGATCTCCGATGACCCCCTGTGGCTGCCCTATGTCGTCGCTCAATACATGCGGGTCACCAACGATGTGGACCTCTTGCACAAAGAGATCCCCTTCCTCGACGGGCCCACGCTGGAAGGTAATCAGCACGAGATGTTCTTCACCCCGGAAGTTGCTTCTGAACACGCAACGCTTTTTGAGCACTGCCGGCGCGCCGTCACGCGCAGCATGAGGTTTGGGTCCCATGGTTTGCCTCTGATGGGGACAGGGGACTGGAACGATGGGATGAACCTTGTGGGTGCCGGGGGCAAAGGGGAGAGCGTTTGGCTGGCGTGGTTCATGGCGGATGTGCTTCAGGGTATGGTCGAGTTGTCTGAGGGACTGGGTCGGCCGGATCTAAGCCAGTCCTATCAACAAGATAGAAATGCGCTGATTCAGCGTGTCGAGCGAGCGGGATGGGATGGAGAGTGGTATCTTCGGGCGATCTTCGACGATGGCACGC
>DATEYD010000007.1:0-2358 GCA_035583445.1 Minisyncoccota bacterium | reverse complement strand
TAAGAGAGAGGAGGAAAGGGAATGAACATCGGAGCATACGCTTCTGGGTTCGCCCCGTACGGATACAAGAGTGTGGCCTTCGGCACCCCGATCACCCAGGGGATCGACGCCGCCGACGGGAAGCGTCTCTGCATCGTCGGGGGTGCGTACCTGCCCGCGGGCACTGTGCATCTTCTGCAGTTCATGTACGCGGAGGATGCGGCAGCGTTCCCCGGCAGCTCGCGGAATACCACGAGTGCGGGTGCGGCAGCGGCGCAGAAGGATGTCATCTGCACCGTAGCGCCGAAGGACACCGCGGGTAACGTCGCGGCGGCAAACGACGTCGTGGCGTACCAGTGCACCGACGGAACGTGGGAGTGGAACACGGTGGCGTCGCTGGCAGCCAGCACGATCACCATGACCAACAACCTCGCCAAAGCGGTCGCGGCGGGCGCGAAGATCATGATCCTCGGCATCGCCGCGGACCTCAAGAGCTTCAACGTCAACACCGTGGCGAGCACCGAACGGAAGTTCGAAGAGGGCCAGATCATGGCGAAGTACTTCGGGGAGCCGTTGTACTTCTACTCGCCGAACGCGACGGCGACCGGGTTCTTGCAGTACCTGCTCTTCGCCTACATCGACAAGTAGGCGAGGCGGGCGACGGAACGAAGGGAATGAGCCGGGGATCATCTGACCCCCGGCTCGCTTGGAAGGAGCGAAGTATGAAACCCGCCCCGGACACGCTCATGTGGAACAAGGCGAAGACGCTGCTCGTCCCCGTGGGGGATCCCGAGGGGCGGTTCTTCTACTGCGCGAAGGGCTACCCGATTCCCGACGATGCTCCGCTGAAGGTCGTCGAGAAGGTCGCGAACAAGATGGTCGAGGCTCCCATGAGGAAGTCCGCGACCGAAGGGAAGGAGAAATTGAATGGCTGATACAAGGTACACCCCGCTGAAGATCGTGAAGACGGGGCTCACCACGGCGTACACGGCGGGCATCATCGTCGGCACCACGGACTTCGTGATGAAGAACGATGGCCGCACGCTGCTGCACGTGAAGAAGGGTGGCGCGGGAGCCTGCTCGATGATCGTGAAGACCCCGGCGCAGATCGCAGGGCTGGACGTCGCGGAGCTCACCGTCTCGATCCCGGCTACCACGGGCGACGTGATGATCGGCCCGTTCCCGCCGTCGATCTTCAACGACGGCAACGGTGACATGAGGTTCAACTTCTCGGAAGTCACGGGCCTCACGTTCATGGGCGCGGCGATGTAGGGGATGACCCGTGGCAACTGAAATCAGGATCACCCCGGCGAGGGTGGTCCGTGCAGGGATCGCCGCCGCATACACAACGGGCGTCGTGGCGGCGACTTCGACCTACGTGATGAAGAACGACGGGAGGACGATCTTCCGGTTCTACAAGACGGGGGTGAACGCGTGCGTGGTTACGTTCACCGCGCAGAATGCGCAGGGGCTCGTGGTGACCGGTGCCGTGGTGACCGTTCCCGCGACGACCGGCGACGTGTTTTGCGGGCCGTTCGAGAAGGACAGATTCAACGACGCCTTCGGCGACCTTCGCTTCTCACTCTCGGAGGCGACGGCGATCTTCTTCGAGGCGCTGACGCTGGGGTAGATGAATGATGCTCGTGACGCTTCGGACATTCGTAGAGACCGACCTCGGGGATGCGCCGCTCCAGGCGATACTCGACGCCGCTGATGAGGATCTCACGGCAGCCGTGGGACCGGATCTCGCGGACGTCGAGAAGCAGGACATGGACGGCCAGGGGTTTCTGTTTCTCACACGACCGGCGGCGGCCATCACATCGATCACCGAGTACTCGGGCGGTGTCACGACAACGCTTGTGGCAGGCGACTATGAACTGCAGCCGAACAAGAAGGACATCCGCAGGCTGAGCACTGGGACGAATCCGGCGTACGGCTGGAATGGTACGGTGACCGTGTCGTATACGCCCGACGATCTGAAGAAGCGGGACCGGTGCATCGTGCAACTCGTGGAGCTCGACCTCGCCTTCCGCCCGGGAGCGAAGAGCGAGAACGTCGGGGACGACCACTCGCGCACGATGGAGGACTACGACAAGGCACGGGTGAAGATCATTTCGCAGGCGCGGTCAAGGGCTTTCGCATGAAGGGATCCTCTGCTGTGCGCGGGGCGATGAAACAGCGCGTGACCTTCGAGCGTAACTACTCCGTGCAGGCAGCGGGAGATACGGATCTCGACGGGTTCGGTCAGAAGATCGGCGACTGGCGCGAACTCTGCACCGTCTCCTGCTGGGCGTGGATGGGCGGGAGCGGAGGGAAGCACACGAGTGCGGGGGAAGCACGGACCGCAACGATGGATGCCCCGGGGATGGTCGTGCCGCT
>DATEYD010000006.1:0-1247 GCA_035583445.1 Minisyncoccota bacterium | reverse complement strand
AATCAGGCATGCCGGTCCCGTCTCCTGGTATTCCTTCAGGAACCGGTCGGCCGACGTATAGGGCACCGCCTTGAGGTCGATCAGCCTGACCAGTTGCGTGATTGCATCGACGACGTCCGGATCGTCGTCGACGACAAAGACAGTCGCTTCAGGTTCCATTCTTCTCTTCCTCGCGTGGGATCGGCAAAGTGAAAGTGAACGACGTACCCTGTTGGGGCGTGCTGATGGCCCAGATGCGCCCGCCATGAGCCTCGATGATGGAGCGGCTGATGGCCAGACCCATCCCCATTCCGTCGAACTTCGTGCTGCAAAACGTCCCGAACAAGCAGTCAAGCTGGTCTTTCGGAATGCCGCGCCCCGTGTCACTGACGGTGATCTCGACGACGCGATCGCGAGCTTGTGCTCGGATCCTCAGACGTCGTTTGTCGGCAGCCGTGTCCTCCATGGCCTCGATGGCGTTTCGTATCAGATTCAGAAGAACCTGCTGCACTTGGACTCGGTCCACCAAAAGCTTTGGCAGGGACCGCTCGACACGGTTGTCGAGCGTGATCCCCGCGTGTCGCAAGTCGCTGGCCACAAGCGGTAGCGCCTCGCTGATGATCTCGCATGCTTCGACGGTCGTTCGGTGCGGCTCGGTCTTCCGAACGAAGTCCTTCATCCGGCGAATGATTTCCCCGGCACGATAGGCCTGGCCTGCAATATCGTCCAGAACCTTCAGCACGTCGTCGTTGCCGGTTGGCTTGCCGAGCCGGATCTTCTGCGCGGCGACCTCGGCCCACATCACAACCGCCGCGAGCGGTTGGTTCAGCTCGTGGGCCATGCTGCTTGTCATCTCCCCCATCGTCTGAACCCGTGCCATGTGGGCAAGCTCCGCTCGCAGTCGCTCTCCTTGCTGTTCGACTTGCCTGTGTTCGGTGATGTCGATGGCAAACCCAACGGCACCGCAACCGTACAGTGTGTCGAAGGTGAGAAAGTTCTCAAAGGCCCAAAGCTTGCCGTCCACGATACCTTGGCTTTGGAAGTGCACGTTCTCGCCGGATAGCGCCCTTTGGATCCAGTGAGCCGACTGCGGAAAGACTTCCATCGCGCTGCGGCCGATCAGCTCGTTGTCTCTCCACCCGAGACGGGCCAATCCGGCCCCAAAGCACTCCTGGTAAAGACCGTCTCGGTCGAGCATGAAGGCCACCACGGGCATGTTGCGGAGGACTCCGTTGACCCACTGGTCCCTCTCCAGCAGTGCCCTTTCG
>DATEYD010000005.1:0-6323 GCA_035583445.1 Minisyncoccota bacterium | reverse complement strand
TACTCACGATGGTCGGCAACCGCGACCCGAACACCGCGCGGGTCACGAACTCGTCGTTGAATGCCTGCAGGTCCTCAAACGATCCCCCGCCGCGGATGATCACCAACGCGTCGAAGCGGGCGGCGTGCGCATCGAACCATTCCAGGGCACGTCGAATACTGGAAACCGCCTGGGCACCCTCGACCCGCACGTCGTAATGGCTGATTGTCAGCCCGAGCGGCGCGAGATTCTTCCGGAAATCGTTGATGACCGCCCCTGTGCGGGACGTGATGAGCCCGATGCGGGATATAAATTCGGGCACCTGCCGCTTCCGTTCGAACAATCCCTCTTCGGTCAACTTCTTCTTCAGCGCCTCATATGCCTTCTTCAGGGATCCCTCGCCGGCCAATGCGATCTCCTGCACGCGGAATGAGAATCGGCCGCGGGGCTTGTAGACCGTGGCGATGCCGCCGGCTCGGACCAGCATCCCATCCTCGAGGGTGATCCCGACGTCGCGATAGGCGTAGGGACTCATATAGCAGTCCATCAGGGCATTCGCCTGGGGGTCGCGCAACGAGAAGTAGAAGCCGGTCGGATGCGACTTCGCACCAGTAACCTCCCCTTGCACGGTGAAGTCCCTCTGTCCGAGCAGCTCGTTGGTGAGATCGAGGAATTCGGATACGGAAAAGACGGGCTCGTCCATATGACCGATGGTAGCAGACCTGTCGACGTGAGCAAAAAAAGAGGGGGCCCTGAAGAGCCCCCCCCAACGAACGTCCGGTCGTCAGAAGTCGCTTGACCCGCCGCCGATGCTCCCACCGAAGTCGAACCCGCCACCACCACCGGAGCCGAAGTCGCTTGACCCGCCGCCGAAGCTGCTGCCACCAGACGAGCTGGACGAGGAGTACGACGGGGTCGCAGCATCCACGTCGGACCTGGCGGACCGGTACGCGTCGTTGGCGTCGTCGGCGACGTTCTGCGTCGTCGCGATGATGAATGCCAGGTCGGATGATGCCTCGGCTTCCCGCAGGCGCCGTTCGACATCCTCCAGGCGCTGACGGTTCCTGCTGCTGATGTCGGAGCGGTGGTCTTGCACGTACTCGCGGAGCTTCGAGCGGGCGCGCTTGGCCTCGCGCAGGTTGGTCGCCGCCTGCTTGCGTTGCCGCTCGGCTGTCTCGTACTCGTTGCGCGCCTTCTCTAGGACCGTGTCGGCCCCCTCGTTGGCGGCCTTGGCGAGCTTCGCGATCTGCGGCCAGTCCGGCCACTTCACCTTCAGCCTGCCGCGTGCCTCGTCCAGCCGTTGCTGCGCGGTGTCCAGCGCCGCCGCGTACTTGGCGGACACGTCGGCCCTGTGCTCCTTGATGTACTCGCGCGCCGATCGGATGTCGCCCGCGGCCTCCTCCATCTCCTGACGCGCGCCGTCACGCGTGCCCTCCAGGTGCTTCTTGCGGTTCAGGATGGAATGGATGAGCGAGTCGGCCTGGTCCATCGCGGTCGCAGCCGCGTTGACCGCCAGCTCGGCCTCGGACCACTGCTGGCGCTCCATAGTGGACAGCTGGGTCGCCGACGCGAGCGCCCGCACCGCTTTGTCCAGCTCGGCGATGGCCGCTGTGCCGTTGCGATGGACGCTCTCGTAGGAACTCCGGTTGAACTCGGCCGACAGAGCGGTGAACGCCTCCCCGCCTTCCTTGATGTAGGTACTCACCTTCTTGGTGCGTTCTGTCCCCTTCCGGATGTTTTCCTGCAGCGCGGCGATTCGCGCGGGGATGCCGGCACACCATCGGGCCGCTTCGGTCGCGTCCGTGGTGATGCGCGTGAACATGGCGATGGCAACGCCGAAGCGTCGGCTCGCCAGGACCTGTCGCGCATCCTGCATGGCTTTCACCGCACGGTCGTTGACCTTGAGCGGCACGTCGATGCGGTAGCCGGCGGCGGCCGCGGTCTTGATGGCATCCGCGGACGTCAGGCAAGCGACAGCCGCTGCGGTTTCCGCCCGCCGCGCCTCGTCGGGCAGCGAACTCCGTCGGGCGATCTCCGCTGCGCAGGTCGCCGCGGTCTCCCGGGCGGTCCGGATGTCCTTGTTCATGCCCGAGAAGAATTCCGCGATGCGATCGTACTCGGACTCGGCAAGATCGGGCTTCTCCGGGTTGTAGACTCCGCTGTCCACTTCGGACCACTTGAGCGAAGCCGATCGGATGAGCTTCCGGGCCGCTTCGGCGCGACTCGGCAGATCGCCGATGTCCTCGTTCAAGAGGAGCGGCCCGAGCTGCTGCAAACGGGCATCCATGTCCTTGATGACGCCGTCGAAGTCCGTGATGCCGGCAGCGCACACCGACTTCTCGTTGCGTGCGCGCAGCCGTGCAGCCTTTCGCTTCTCCGCGCGCTCGCGGGCACGGCCGTACGCCCGGCCCCCAAGGATGAGGATCCAGATGCTGAAGCCGCCGAAGGCCGTCCAGGCGAGAACACGCCAGAGGCCGGAGTAGTCGGTCGGCGCGGTGTGTACGATGACTGGCGGCTTTTCCGCGGTCGGACGTGCCGCCGGCGGCGCGGGTGCGGGCGCCGTGACGATGCGTTGCACGTCGCTGAGCGCGGTGCTGAGCCCGCGGTCGAACTCGTTCTGCTTCAGTAGAGGCTTGACGCCGTTCTGGACGCGAAGCCACTGCGTGTTGAGCGAGGCGAACGGACCGTTGACGTCGAAGTACAGGCCGATGCTCCTTCGTTCGCCGACGCTCAGCATGAGCACGACGAGGTTGTTCTTGATGACGGATCCGGCACGCCAGGAACCGCACTCGGACAGGTACTTCCGGAACAGGTTGTCCAGGTTCCCCTGCCCTTCGAGCGAAGTGACGGTCACGACTCGCACGTCGGCTCCCGCATCGGCAAGCCGGTCGGCCGCCGTGCGAGTGGCACCGCCCTGGAGCAGGCCGGCGCCGTCGCTCACCCGGGCATCGCAATCCACGGCATGCGCCGGAATCGCGAGAACGGCACTGGTCACGAGGGCCAGCGCAAGCACGAGACGTCGCATGGGATCATCCTCCTCCCGCGTCAGCGGGATGTAATTGAACGATTGGAAACGAACGGCTCAATCGGGAGCCATTCTATATCAACAAATGCAGTAAAGTCAAGGCGTAGCCGGAGCCAGGCTCGCCTGATAGAGGCTGGAGATGTCCACTGCACGCGTCGCAACCTCCGCGATCTCGCCGTCCGTAATCGTCACCTCCAGCAACATGCCACGCATCGTTTCCGGCGACCAGGTCTGGTCGAAGATGAAATTGCCGAGCGAATACGCGATCCATCCCCCGCCATACCGCTCCACATCCTGCACGACATGGGGGTGATGGCCGATAACCAGATCGGCGCCCGCGTCGATCGCGGCGCGGTAGATCCGTTCCTGCGCGGCGGTATGCGGTTGGTATTCCTCGCCGGCATGGAACGACACCACGACGATGTCGGCGACGGACCGTGCTGCCGTAATATCCTCCTGCATGCGAGCGGCGGCGTAACAGTGTACACCCGCATACCTCTCTGCGGCGCAGGTCAGCACAGGCATCAGATTGGTATACGCCAGATAGGCGACCCGGACGTCGTGGGCGGTCTTAACGACCGGGGTTCGCGCCACTGCGAGGTCCGCCCCGCCTCCGACCGGCGTAATCCCTGCGCTGACCAAACGCTTGAGCGAATCCGTGAATGCGTCGGGTCCGTAATCCCAGGCATGATTGTTGGCCACGGACACGACATCGAAGCCTGCATCCAGAAGCCCTTCGATGCTGCGCGGATCGGCACGGAAGCAGTAGGTACATCCCTGGGTCGCTCCGCGATCGGAAATGACTGATTCCAGGTTCCCGAACGTGAGATCGGCGCCGGCGGTCACCGCGGCACTGAGAACGAACGGACGCGACCAATCACCCCATCGCTCCATCGACTCCCCGACCGAGCGGGATAGCATGATGTCCCCGACGAAGATCAATCGCGTTGGTTGCGATTCCCCCACGATCGGAACGCGCTCCCAGACATTGGTGACCGCAACGCGCACCGGCGGTATGGTCATCACAAGCACGATGAGGGCGCCCAGCGAGCCGGACACCACAACGATCGGCCATCGCATAGCCATACTAGAAGGATGCGATAAGGAGATATCCGACGAATCCGACGGCGAATGCCACCGAGGCGACCGCAACGAGATGGGGGTCGTACCGACGCGGCACCAGTCGTTCGGAGAGCGAGGGTTTGGGTAATGACACGGATGATGGGCGCTGCTCGACAGAACTGAGTTTTCCGTACAGATGGAGGGCATCCTGCACGTCCACGGTATACCAGCCGACGCCCGTCAGCTGCGCTCGAATGTCCTGGTCGGACGCGCCAGCCACCTTCGCTTCCCGAATGTATTCCAAGAGCGCGTGATAGGTCATGCCTCCAGTATATATCCCCCGGCGCTCCGCGCTAGGGTCGCATCCGGAACGGCGGATACTGATCCGTCAGGCCGATGAGGTAGGCGTTCACCCGCGTCTGCCACTGAGAAAGGCCCGTCATGAAGTCGAAGAGGCCGTGGGGGTAGGTTCCGGTGACCAGCACCACGACCTGGGCTGCGATGCCGCAGAACATCGCCGCGATTCCCAGGATGTACATGATGAACAGGTGCGGTACGAGCAGCACTGCCTTGGGCACGAGGAACAGCAGGGTCGCCAGCGCCAGCCACCGACTCGAACGCTCAGGATACCGATACTGAACATCAACGGGATATTGGTCCATATGTATGGTTGGTTATTACGGTTGGAAGAGCTCTTCGGGAGTGAATCGGACGCTCGTGACCTCGGGGAACTGAAGCGCCGTTTGTTCGATCTGAAACCAGAGAATGCCGACGCGACAGGAACCGCCTCCGGTTTTGTTGTTCTGATCGTTGAGCTCCAGCGTCAGAGCGCCGTTGGTCAGCGCCGCGCCGACGAGTTCGACTCCGGACAAGGGATATTCGGTCGTGATGCCCTGCGCCCGTTCTCCGTCGGTCAATTCGCCCCGCAAGAGGAGTCGGATCGTGTCTTGGATCGGCGTTTGCGTCACCGGGATCTCCCGAGTGACCGACACGAGCCCCTCGCGACTGCACTGGACGTTGCCGCTGTCGTCCTGATCCTGTACCGGATCGTAGTAATAGAGCGATACGGTGCGCATCTGGACCTCGGGACATGCTGCGAATTCGCAGTTCGGACCGACACGCCCGACATAAGAGCCGTCGGGGCACAGCTTCGCGTCTTGCGTGCAATACACCTGCTCCTCATCGCCGACGAATGGAAGCCGTTCCCAGAACACCACACCCGCAACGACACCAAAGAGAAGGACGGCACCGATGATGGCTGCGAATGTTTTCATAGTGTTACGTTACACCCACGAAATACCGACGCAAGATACCAGCCTATCCGACTAGAAGAGCTCGATCGTGTGCTGCCATGGGATCTCATCCCGTCCGAAGATAGAGTATTGGCCGATGTCGAAGTAGTAGAAGCGGTCCGGGAAGTCCTCATCGTACAGGAAGTATCGGATGCCGTTGGTTTGCGCGTAGTCCTCATTGCAATATTGGGCATTCTCCCACGGGGGGTCGTTCGGATCCGAAGGATCGGGGTATCCGATCTCCGCGATCCATCCCCCGCTGTAGATGTTGGACCGGGCGAGCTCGACGGTGCACTGGCCGGTGAACCCCGCGAGGATTTGGCGGCGGATCGACGCCTCGAACGTCTCATTCGTCTTCTTCGAGAACTGCTCCACGAACTGCCCGCCCTCATAACCGGTCCGGGTGTCATACACGTAGATCCGGTCACCGACCTCCTTCACCGCCACCGTAACGGACTCGGGGTGGAGCGGAATATACTGGAACGAGATACCCAAGACACCCGATGAGAAGGTCCGACTTTCACCGACTACCGGCGACGCCGTCGGGGTGGACGTCTCGGGTTGTTGCTGTTGGATGCTCGGCCAGAGCACGTACGCACCGACAAGAAGCACGACCACTACCAGAACGGAGAGTGTGATTCTTTTCATATGCTGGACACCTCGGACTAGAATTTTTGAAACGCTAGACCCCACATGGGTTTCCGAGGTGTATTTTTAATTACGATTTTGACCCTCCTCGGACTAATGATTTTTACCTTTCTCTGAACGTAGTATTTCTATCTCCTTTACTTTCTCGTCTAACGTATTGAATAAGACCGCAAATGCCAAAAAGACAAAGAATACCGTCCAGCCAAAGTTAGTGCCCTCCTGGGCAATCAAAAACATATAGATAATCGAGACTCCGGATATAATTGCACAAATTCTAGCGAGCGTTTTGTAAGTCATGTCTTTAATTGCAAAATGCG
>DATEYD010000004.1:0-1663 GCA_035583445.1 Minisyncoccota bacterium | reverse complement strand
CCTGGTTCCGATCTTCGCGGGTGGATTGATCGGAACCCTCTTGGGTGGGGTGTGGATACGACGATCGAAGTACGGTGTCGAACGAAGGCTGCTTGAGGATCACGCGCGTTGGTTAGTGTCCGAGGAGACCGTCCTGATCCTTCAGGCTCCGATTGAAACACTGCGGGGCCCAGTGGCGGTACTTCGAGAAAGCGGCGACATCCCGCCCGCAGTCTTCGTCCTGCATCCGAAGCGTGAGAATCCAATTGGAGATGTGCGAAGCCCCGGGGTGCCGCTCTCTCCGACGCAGATCCAGGAGCATGCCCAGCGCCTGGCCATGGACCACGAAGTGGACCCAAGGCCGCGGCGGAACGCTGAACTGCTGAGGCGGGTCGAAAATGCCCATCAATGGATCCATCAGGTATGCCTGGATCTCTC
Source organism: Minisyncoccota bacterium (assembly GCA_035583445.1). Lineage (GTDB taxonomy): Bacteria > Patescibacteriota > Minisyncoccia > 2-02-FULL-40-12 > GWA2-44-9 > JAGOPO01. Next base: position 1,246 of record DATEYD010000004.1, on the reverse strand, counting down.
CGAAGCGAGCCGACTGGAACAGGGTGCGCCTCCGACCGCCGAGTGGATCCTCGATAATGAGTACGTCATCGAGAGCAACGCCCGCGACGTTCAGCTAAACCTTCCTCGGCGTTTTTACCAGGAGCTGCCGGCACCCGCGAACGAGCCCTACCGGGGTCTGCCGCGCATCTACGGTCTGGCAAAGGAACTCGTCTCTTATACGGAATTGCGCCTAGACCGGGAGAACATCGTTGCATTTATAGAGACCTATCAATCCGTACGCACACTGACGATTGGCGAACTCTGGGCTGTTCCCCAGATGCTGCGCATCGCGTTGATTGAGAACATCCGGGATCTTGCCGCCAGCGCTCTGACCGAGCTACGGGAAGGTGAGAACGCCGACTTCTGGGCAAACAGGCTCATTACGGCCAACCGGCGAGATCCCAAACAGCTCTTCTCTATCCTGGCAGAACTCGCTGCAACCCAACCCGGCCCGAGCCCCTATTTCGCTACTCAACTGGTGGATCATCTCTACGACGAAGACGCCGCGCGGGTGCCGGTCCAGAGCTGGCTGGAGCGCACTTACCGCAAGTCCCTGAGCGAGCTCAACCTGCGTGAGCAAAACCGCCAGACGAAGGATCAGATATCGATCGGGAATGCGTTTACCAGTTTGCGCCAGCTCGCGTTGTTGGATTGGAGAGGGATCTTCGAGCGTCTCAGCCGCGTGGAGCGGCTGCTTCGATTCGATCCATCCGGCGTTTATTCCAAGATGGATTTCGACACACGCGATCGCTATCGTCGGACCATTGAAGAACTCGCGCGTTGGTCCGGTCAGGCGGAAGACCAGGTCGCCCAACGCGCCATCGAGCTAGCTACCCAAGCTGCAGGTGAAGCGACGGAAGATGAACGGTGGAGCCACGTCGGGACCTATCTGATAGGTGAAGGAAGGCGCGAGCTTGCGCGGCTCATCCGTTGCCATGAGGCGCCACGTTTCCGCGTCCTGAAGTGGGTATACCGCCATCATTCTGCAGTTTACTTTCTTGGGCTCAGCCTCTTCTCCGCTGTATCCGTCTCCCTGATCATCCTGCTGGGGATGCGCGGACAGACGCCCTGGATCCGGCTTGTGATCGCCCTCCTTTTGCTGATCCCCGTCAGCCAACTCGCGCTCGAGGTTTTGAATTACCTCGTCATGCGGCTACTTCCACCCCGAGCCCTTCCAAAGATGGATTTTGAGGTTTCGGGCATTCCTGACGCATTTCGAACGTTG
>DATEYD010000003.1:0-1243 GCA_035583445.1 Minisyncoccota bacterium | reverse complement strand
GACATCTTTGGCCATGTTCACATCCAGCAACAATGTGACCAAGTTCAAGAGCGCGAGCGTGACAGGGACTGTGCCTCCGCCAGGGGTCGATATCTGGCCGAGCGGGTTCAAGACGACAGACCCTGACACCGTAGTGTCGCACGAGTTCAACGTGACCAACACGGGAGCCTTCGAGGACGTGTTCGACATCGCGATGAATGCAACGTTGCCATGGACCGCGGAGTTCTTCGCAAGCGACGGGATGACACCTCTCGATGACTCGGACCTGGATGGGATTCCTGACACCGGTCCGGTGGCTGGTCTGATGACCACGAACATCGTTCTTGTAGTCACCGTTCCTGCAGACGCAGTGCTCGGATCGATCGACAAGCTGACAGTGATCGCGTCCTCCTCATTGGACCCGATGCAGACTGATGCGGCGACGCTCAGGGTGTCCGTCCCGGAGCCCATGACGACTCTGTGGCCCACCTTCCAGCACGATTCAGCGAGGTCGGGCGACGCCCCTGAGCCGTTCGAGCTGCCACTCAGTCATGCATGGACATTCGATTCAATTGCGGGAGGTGCGGTGTACACCGCTCCGGTCATGGCCGATGACAAGACCTTCATCGCGACATATGACGGACGCCTCACGGCTGTCGACGCGTACACGGGCGAAGCGACCTGGTCCAAGAAACTTGGCGAGGACTACTACTACATGGGCATCCCATCGTACTACGATGGGATCGTGTACATCACATATGCTGAGTCCGGCACGTACTCGAACGCGATCTCAGCACTCGATGCTGAGACGAGTTCCGTGATCTGGACGGCATACACGACGGGCTTCTGCTCTCGCTCGACGGTCGTTGCAGCAGACGGCGTGGTCTACACGGCTGACAGCTATGGCTACGTGTATGCGTTCGACGCGTATGACGGCACGGGGCTTTGGTCGTACGGCTGCGGATACCAGATAGTCCAGGGTCCGAGCCTGATAGACGGGCTTGTGGTCTGTGGCAGCTACGGGAGCGGAGAGCTGTTCGCATTGGATCTCGACGGCAACCTCGTCTGGAGTCGGACGCTGTATTCCATCATCTCCGCTGCGGGCGGAGGCGGTGGGATGGTGTTCGTCGGCGACATGGCAGGCATGCTCTACGCCCTCGATTCTCAAACAGGAGACATCGTGTGGAGCCTGGGCGGATACAGTATGTTCGTGTTCTCGACGCCCGTGTTCTGCGACGGCATGCTGTTCGTCACGACCTACAGT
>DATEYD010000002.1:0-21699 GCA_035583445.1 Minisyncoccota bacterium | reverse complement strand
TCGTCCTTGGCCTGCCGCTCCCGCCGTTCGTTGTGCGTCATGGCAGGCACGGCCGCAGCGGCCGTTCCGGGCCGATCATCGCTCATCGCTTCCTCCCCGCATCGTCTTCGGCGTAGGGATCGCTAAAGACGAAGTACTCCTGAACGGCGGCCATCACCCGGCGTGTGGCCTTTTCGGCTTGCGCTTCGGCGTCAGCCTGTGCCTCAGCGTCCGTCCGCCCCTCCGGCTTGTGCGGGCCGTCGTTGTTCAGGAAGCCGAGAATGCCGGCGAATACCTGCTCCTCCATCACCGTGTACGAGTGAACGCGGACGGTGCCGCCGACCCGCACCCATTTCTTAGACTTTTTCCTCTTCGTGGAAGCCGCCATGGTCCCCTCCTGATAAGAGCGGCTCAGGTATACCAGAAATATACCGGAAAAGAAAAGGCGGGGGCGCGTGCGCCCCCGCTCTGTCCGGCTACCGGCCCTGCAAGAACGCCTTGCGGGCCTTCTTCGCGCCCACCAGCTCCAAGGCCTTCGTGCGTTTCGGCGGGACGCTCAGATTCGCCCGGCGGACGTACCTGAACCCTCGGAATCCGACCGGCAGCGCGTGCGGTACCGGGAACGCGTGAGCGATGACGGTCATGATGTCGAAGCAGACTGCGGGCTTCTTCTCGCGTTCCACAGGGTCCTCGCCCGGCGGACAGGTCGCGTCGTCGGGACACCAGCCCCGCGGGGTCAGGATCTCAGCGGATGCGACCACGTCGCCGTCCAGGTCAGAGAACCAGATACGGTCCCCGTGCCGCACGGCGAGCGGTGCGTGCGGCAGGGTCCAGTACCCCCGATTGAACCCCCGCTTCGGGTTCAGCTTCGTCCCCCACACGTAGTCCTCGCGTTCGTGTGGGATGTGCACCAAGATGTCCATACTGACCTCCGTTATGAACGAGTCCGTTATGACATATTGGAATGGAAATGGAAAGGGCCTGTTATGGCTCAATAGCTTGGCAACACCCGACGTCCTAGAGTATGTACATGCCCTACACCCTCAATCCGCACCTGCCTGCTGTCCGCAGGGATGCCGTCCGCCTGGTCAAATATCGGGGCTGGAGCATCCGCAAGGCAGCCCGGCACTTCGGGGTTCAGCCCAGCACGGTCCTGCGCTGGTGCATCCGGGACGTGACTGGGGGCTGGGAGCCGATTCCCACCCGCTCCAGTCGGCCGCGGACCTCTCCTCGGGCATTGCCGCGGGAGGTGGTGGACCGCATCCTGGAGCTGCGGGCTGAGCGGGACCAATGTGCCCAGATCCTGCACTGGCGGTTGGACAAGGAAGGGATTCCCGTCTCCTTGGCCTCGGTGAAGCGGGTGTTGAAACGGGCGGGAGCGACGCGATTCTCCCGGTGGAAGAAGTGGCACACCTACCCGGAGCGTCCGATGCCGGAAAAGCCCGGATATCTGGTGCAGATCGACACCGTGCATGACGGACCTGTGGAGGGGAGGGTGTATCTCTACACCCTCCTGGACGTGTGCTCCCGCTGGGCGCATGCAGCTGCGGTCCCGGCGATCTCGGTGCCCCGGAGCGCTGCCTTTCTGCGGCAGGCCCGGGAAGAAGCAAGCTTTCCGTTCGTGACGGTGCAGTCGGACCACGGCTCGGAGTTCTCCCGGCGCCTCACGGTGCTCCTGGGAGCACGGGGCATCGTCCACCGGCACTCCCGAGTCAGGACGCCCACCGACAACGGGCATCTGGAGCGGTTCAACCGCACCATCCAGGAAGAATGCCTGGCACGGGTACCCCGGTCCCTGGCCGCATACCGGAAGGCTGTTCCTGAGTGGCTGCGGTATTACAATCTCGAGCGGCCGCACATGGGGCTGAACATGGCCACGCCGTCGGAGGTGTTGCGAAGGTATTGAACAAAAAACAGGGCCCCGCAACGGGCCCTTTCCATTTAGTAGTCACCCATACCGCCCATCCCGCCCCCGGCGGGAGGCGTAGTTTTCGGTTCGGGTTTGTCGGTCACGACCGCCTCGGTCGTGAGGATGAGCGAGGCGACAGAGACGGCGTTGGTGAGCGCGGCTTTCACGACCTTCAACGGATCGATGATGCCCGCGCTGATCATGTCAGCATACTCGCCGGTCGCGGCATCGTATCCCTGCCCGTCCTCGGACTCGGCAAGCTTCGAGACGACCTCGTTGGCTTCCTTACCGGCGTTCTCGGCGATGGAGCGCAGCGGGCGCTCGAGCACCGAACGGACCACGTTCACTCCCTTCGCTTCATCGCCGAAGGCGCTCACGCCTTTGATCTTGGCATCCGCCAAGGCGCGTGCAGCGTTGAAGAGCGCGACGCCACCGCCGGCGACGATCCCCTCCTCGAGCGCGGCGCGGGTCGCTGAGACGGCGTCGTCGATGCGGAACTTCTTCTCCTTCATCTCGGTCTCGGTCTGCGCGCCGACCTTGATGACGGCAACACCGCCGGAGAGCTTCGCGAGCCGCTCCTGCAGCTTTTCCTTGTCGTAGGAGCTGGTCGTCTTCTCGAGCTGGTTCTTGAGCTGGCCGATGCGCTTCTCGATGTCGGCTTTCTTGCCTTTGCCGTCCACGATCGTGGTTGCTTCCTTCGATGCCTTCACCTTGTGCGCGCGACCCAGCATGTTGAGCTCGATGTTCTCGAGCTTCAGGCCCTTCTCCTCGGCGATGACGGTGCCGCCCGTCACGACGGCGACGTCCTCGAGCATCTCCTTCTTTCGATCTCCGAAGCCCGGGGCTTTGACCGCCAGTGCGTGGAAGTTGCCGCGCAGCTTGTTGACGATCAGGGTCGCCAGGGCGTCCCCGTCCACGTCATCGGCAACGATGACCAGGTCGCGTTTGCCCGCCTGGTTGAGCTTCTGCAAGAGCGGCACGATGTCGTTGATAGATGAGATCTTCCGGTCGGTGATCAGGATGTACGGGTCATCGTAGACGGCTTCCATGCGTTCGGCATTGGTCACCATGTACGCGGAGATGTAGCCGCGGTCGAACTGCATGCCTTCCACCAGCTCGGTCGACATGTCGACGGACTGGCTTTCCTCCACGGTCACGACGCCGTCCTTGCCGACCTGCTTGAACACGTCAGCGATAAGCTTGCCGATCTCGGGATCGTTGGCTGCGATCGAGGCGACCTCCTTGAGGTTCTCCTGGGTGACCTTCTTCTTCTTCGATTCCAGGTGGCTGATGACCCAGTCCATGGCCTTGTCCATCCCTCGCTTGAGCACGATCGGATTGGCGCCGGACGCGACCGCCGAGAACCCTTCGGCGACGATCGCCTGAGCGAGGATGGTCGCGGTCGTGGTGCCATCGCCTGCCTGGTCGTTGGTCTTCGATGCGACTTCCTGCACCAAAGCGGCACCGACGTTCTCGAATTTGTCCTCAAGCTCGATGTCCTTGGCGACGGTCACGCCGTCCTTGGTGATGACCGGAGAACCGAATCCGCGGTCCAGGACCACATTGCGTCCTTTCGGACCCAAGGTGACCTTGACCGCATTGGCCAGCTTGTCGACGCCCCGCTTGAGGGCTTCACGCGCTTCGTCCTTGTATGCAATGAGTTTGGGCATGGCAGTGGTTATTCAATGACCGCGAGGATGTCCTTCTCCTCGGCGATGAGGTACTCCTTCTCGTCGACCTTGATCTGGTTCGGACCGTACTTCGTGAACAGGACGACGTCGCCCTTCTTCACGGCGACCGGGATCTGCTTCCCGTCCTCCGTGCGGCCGGGTCCGACCGCGATGACTTTCCCCTGTTCCGGACGCTCCTTGTGGGCGGTGTCCGGCAGGATGATGCCCCCCTTCCTGACCTCCTCCTTCATCGGCTCAATGAGGACGTGGTCGCGCAACGGTTTGATCTTCATATGCGTTTTTACTTAGTAATATGTATATAGCACTCTCATACCGAAAGTGCCAGTGCGTGTATCCTAGGAAAAGAAGAGGCCGGTGTCAACAGTGACACCGGCCATCGGCCTATTGGTTCTTGAATTCGATCCCTCGGTCGATGCCGTTCCGGTCGGTCTTCAGGAAGAAGTGCTCGTTGCCGAACGTCGGCTTCATCACGATGCGGATCTCCGGCAGACGCTTCTTCCATCCGCCGTTGGTGCCGCCTTCGCTCGCCTTCAGGTCGAAGTCGGGCTGACCGTAGACCAGGTATAGCGCCTCCCGCTCCTGAATCTCATCGAGCAGCGCGAGCGACTCGCGGACCGGGATGCGTGACAGGATGAAGTCCTGCAGCGACGCTCCGTCCCACCAGAACAGGTGCTTCTGCTTCCGCGTCTCCTTCCAGAGGAACTTCCTCTGGCGGTACCTGTTGAGCGGCCGCATGTCGACCTCTTCGCTGATCTCGGAGGTCTCGTTGTCGCGCAGCCGCCGGGCGAGCACGGTCAGCGTGGCACGGTCGCCGCGATCGCTGACACGGAAGTTCACGGGGACCCAGTAGTCGATCTTCTCCACCGGGGTGTAGACGAGATCGACGCCCTCGATGTCGAGGTTGTCCCTGTCCTGGATGATCAAGTACTGCAGGAGCGCCCGCACCCGCGTGATGCCCGTCGAGTACGAATCGGCGAGCTTGATGGTCTTCTCGACAGGCTTCTTGAGGCGGATCGTCGCCTTCATCCGGGACCCGTCATAGCGTCCGGGCAGCTGGAAGATGATCGGGTCGATCTTATCCTTCAGATCCTCCGGCGCGTTTCGCTGGTACGCCATGTTGAAGGTGAGCACCGCAGGCTGCTCGAACACCTCGGTGATGGTCAGGCGGACCGGGACCGTCTTCGGGAGCGCTCCCTCGTTGATGACGAACCCGAACTTGCCGTGCAGGACCGTCGAGCCGATGGGTTCGAGGCGGGCGCCGCTGAGCTTGGTCGGCGACTGCTCGGACTCCAGGATCTCCGCAACCGGAATCCGGAAGGTCGGCAGGGCGGTCTCGAGGTACGGGAACATCTCCTGGTCGCTCACCGGAACATCGTGCGACATGGCGAACAGGCGGCCGTCCTTGCGGGACGTGATGGTGCCCGAGTAGCAGGAATCGCGGTCGCCGTACACCAGGCAGATGGCGGTGAAGTCGCCCGGTTCGGCGACGCTCCGCGGCTGGTTGTTCGGCGGCAGCTTCGCGGCCATGCCGAACTGATATTCGAGCGGCGTGATGAGCACCTTGTTGGTGGTCGCGAAGTCCTTTGCCATCGCGACGCCGCCCATCTCGCGCTTCGTGCCGGTCTCGGGATCCACGACGATCAGCGGGCTTCCGGACATGCCGCCGTAGATCTGGTGGTGCTCGAACATGTGCTGGCCGCTCTCGGAGCAGTCGGGACACCCGGTCAAACTGGCGACGATCACGTTCGGCCATGCACGGAAGTTCGGCACGACGCTCCGGACCACGAACGTGAACTGCTCGCGCTTCGTGCCCTGGAAGACCGTCACGCCGTAGCCCACCATGCCGGGACGCACGTCTTCGACCTTCAGGAGCGGCAATTCCTCTGCGACGGCGATCGGTGCCGCGGCAGCGAACAGCAACGAAACGGCAATCCCTCTCACCGTCATAACTCCCCCTTGGTTGGGTAGGAACGTGGGGGGAATCGTACGGGAGTATGGCTACCGCGTCAATCCCGAATCGGGCTCGGTGCGACGTACGCCGAGGCCAGCGAGCGCCGCATTGTATCGGTCGATGACCATCCGCTCCGCGGAACGCGGGTGGAACTCGATTTCCCGGTCATCGGCGACCACGCGACCGCCCCGTTCATGCGTCGCAGGCTCACGTTCGATGCGGCGACATTGCCAGGCGCGAAGTCCGCGCTCCAGCCAATCGCCCAGAACGGTGCGCAGCGGAAGCTCGATCACGCTCCGGACCATGCCCAACAAGCGCGACCGGGGCACTTCGCGGTGCATGAATCGGGATCCGGCGTTCCCCGTCACGTAATCCGCGGTCCAGAGGTTCGCCTGCCGCAGGCGGCCGAGGTAACGGTCATGATCGATGATCGGCATCATCCAGGACAGCGCGTGGGCGATGAAGAGGGAGCGGTAGCGGATCGCGAGCCCGTCGGTCGTGACGTAGTGGTTGAAGCAGAACCTGTCCGGCGCGACCGAATCGCGCTTCGTCCGCAGCCGTCCCATGACCGCCGCCGAGAGGAGGAGGAACGCGCGCGCGGTGTACAGGCGCCCGGATCGCGCGACGACGAACACGTCCCAATCGCTGTCTGGCCCCGTGTTGCCCAAGGCCAGGGATCCGGATGCGATGAGCGCACGGACGAAGGGAACCGCCTGGAGCCATCGTGCGTGGCGACGCATGCGCCGCCATTTCTGCGCGTGCTCCTTCTCACGCACGACGCGGCTGGCGAAGATGCCGCCATCCGCCCCCGCAGACGCATACAATCCGAGATCGCTTCGGACCTGTCCGGACCTGACCAGCGCGTCCACACGCGCGACCAACGCGCCGATATCGGGACGCGCATCGCTGACCTCGAGGCGGCCGGAGGGGATGAGCCGTTCGTGCAGCTCGGCGATGGTCAGCGGCCATCGGAATCCGTCGTAGTATGCCAGCGTCGCGAGAATGGGACGATCGGACAACATATACGCGGAACTCTAATACAAAAAGAAGAGGCTCGCACGAGGAGTGCGAGCCGATCGCTCAGTGGTGGCCGATCCGTTTGACGTCGAGCGCGATCCGCGCTGCAACCGCAGCCCTGGCCCGCTCGGCCTCGTCCTCGACCCGGCGCAGGTAGTTCTGTTTGGCCTCCTCGAGAATCTCCGCTAGGTCGTTGCCGGTCACGACCGTACGGTCGCCGCGGCACCGGGCCGCATCGATGAGTGCGTTCAAGAGCAGGATGTACATGGAGCGCCTCCTACTTCCCGATGAGCTCTTCGAGGGTCTCGGCCGCGATGGACGTGAGGAGCTGCGGGTCGCACCCCGCCTGCAGAGCGAGACTGGCGTCGCGGCGGTGTATGGGCAGGTTCTCCTGGATCGCCGTGAAGAGCCGTAGCGACGCCGTGACCCAGAACCGCTCGACCTGTCCGACGGACATCGACGACGTCCGGTCCACGATCTTCCGCGGCTGCCGCGGCGTGCGGCCCGGGTCCTTCCGATTTCCTGGTATGCCGACCATGAGAACACCTCCGGACATATAATACTTTTGAATTTGAAAGATGTCAAGATTTGTGCCATGCTGACGGCCATACCATGGATGCCGCCCGCATCACGCGCTTCCTCAGGAACGCACCCCACGCCCCCGGGGTGTATTTCTGGCGCACGACGTCGGGCACACCTCTCTACATCGGGAAGGCAGCGGACCTGAAGAATCGCCTCGGGCAATACCGGAGGCCGTCCGACGACCGCATCGCGATCATGGTCGAGCACGCCCGGACGCTCGACTGGCAACAGACCCAGACCGAGATCGAAGCCCTCATCCTCGAAGCCGCCCTCATCAAGCGCCACCGCCCGCGGTACAACGTCATGTTCCGGGACGACAAGTCATACACCGTCGTCGCGCTGACGAATGAGGAATTCCCCCACTTCCTCGTCACGCACCAGCATCAGAGCACCACACTGAAGAAGCCGATCAAGGAACTGATCGGCCCCTTCACGGAGAGCGTGCCTCTGCGGACCACGCTGCGAATCCTGCGGACGCTCTTCCCGTACTGCACCTGTACCCAGAAGCACCACGTGAAGTGCCTGAACGCGCACATCGGCCTCTGCCCGGGATATTGCTGCCTGAAGGCGCCGGCACGGGGAACCCAGCGGCGCGCGTACCGCGCGAACGTGCGCGCGATCCGCGACATCCTGACCGGCAAGCGTGACGCGGTGATCCGCCGCATCGAGCAGCGGATGAAGGCGCATGCGAACGCCGGCAAGCTCGAAGAGGCGCTTGGGCTCCAGCGCACGGCCGCGCGCCTGCGCCGCGTGTTCGAGCACGCGAAGATCAGCGCACGCCTGCAGTCGCTCGCCGCCCGGCATGAGGGAGCGCTGCGCGCGACCGCTGACGCGCTCGGCCTCCCGGACCTCCCGCGCCGCATCGAGGGATACGACGTGGCCAATATCCAGGGCATGCACGCCGCGGGCGCCATGGTCGTGTTCCAGGACGGGTCCGCGGATCCGTCGGCATACCGCCTCTTCAATATCAAGGATGCCGTCGGCGACGTGCCGATGCTCCGCCAGGTCGCCCAGCGACGCCTCCGCCATCTGGAATGGCCGCTCCCCAACCTGGTGGTCGTGGACGGCGGCAAGGCCCAGTTCAACGCCCTGGCCGACGCGTTCGCCGGCCATCGGATCCCCGTCATCGCGGTCCAGAAGGATGCCCGGCACCGCCCAGCCTTCGTCGTCGCCGCCCAGGGGGTCCCGACGCCGTTCGAATCGCTCCCCAGGCCGATGCGGGACCTGATCGCCCATGTCGACCAGGAAGCGCACCGTTTCTGCATCGCGCACTACCGCGCACGCCACCGGCGGGGGGCCGCCCGTTGATGTTCGCGGTAGGTATGCTAGGATGGATACCGTCAAATGTTACGTTGGATTCTGATGAAAGTAGCGGCCTCGGTGGCAGCCCTTTGGGCCGCCGACTGGCTGCTGGCGGGGTTCTCCGTGTCAGGCGGGCTATGGGGATACCTGGTAGCGGGAACGCTCTTGGGGCTCCTGAGCACGTTCGCCCGGCCGGTCCTGAAGGTGCTGACCTTCCCCCTCATCCTGGTGACCCTGGGACTGTTCTCCGCGGTCATCAACGCGTTCATCCTCTGGCTAGCGGCGGACCTCTCCGGGGTCATCGTGATCGCCAACCTCTGGTCCCTCCTCTGGGCGACCGTCATCGTGTCCGTCGTACAGACCATCATCAATCCGAACCATTCATAGCATGACCACTACCATTCTCACGGCGATCCAGATCGGTGCGGCAGTCCTCCTGATCGTGACCATCCTTCTCCAGCAGAAGGGCGAGGGTCTTTCGGGCGGGCTGGTCGGCTCCGCCCTGGAGTACAGTACGAAGCGTGGCGTGGAGAAATGGGTGTTCTGGGCGACCATCGTCCTGGCCATCCTCTTCTTCGGCGCTTCCATCGCTCGGTTGATCCTGTAGCTGCTGCCGCGCCCTGCGCGGCATGTGCGAATGCGAAACCACCAACAACTGGAAGATTTCTTCGGCATCGGCGACGGAGGCGCCAGCCCGCATGAGTCCATCCGCGAGTCCATTACCCGCCGGATACCGTTTCGCATGCGCATGCGCCTGTTGCCCAAGGTCCTCTCGAAGCGCGAGCGGTACGCCATGGTCATCCTGGTCCTCGTCGCCGCGCTCTCCCTCGTCGCCATCCCCATCGGCACGTTCTACCATTTCACCGAATCGGTGCCCGCCGACGGCGGCAAGCTCGTCGAGGGCATCGTCGGCGAGCCACGGCTCGTCAATCCGCTCCTCGCCCAGACCAGCGATGCCGACCGCGACCTCGTTGCGCTCGTATTCTCGGGCCTCTACCGGTACAACGGCGATGGGCGTCTGGTCCCTGACCTCGCGAAGTCGCTCCCTGAGATCACCAGCGATGGCCTGACGTACAGCGTGACCCTACGGGACGACGCCTTGTGGCATGACAATCTGCCGGTCACGGCCGATGACGTGATCTTCACCGTCGAGGTCGCTCAGAACCAGGACTACGGCGCGCCGACCAACGTGCGCGCGCTCTGGGGCGGCGTCACCGTCGAGCGCGTCTCCGACCGCGTGGTCGCCTTCCGCCTGAAGACGAAGTATGCCCAGTTCCCGAACAACCTGACGCTCGGCCTCTTGCCGAAGCACCTCTGGGAGGACGTCCGACCTATCAACTTCGCGTACGCTGAACTGAACATCAAGCCGATCGGCTCCGGACCGTACCGCTTCAAGTCGCTGACGAAGAACGACCTGGGGCGCATCCATGCATACAGGCTCGAGGCGTTCGACCAGTTCTACGGCGGACGCCCGCGCATCGACGAATTCGAGTTCCGGTTCTTCGGCACCGAGGATGAGCTCATCGACGCGTTCAACAAGAACGAGATCGACAACGTATCATTCATCTCCGGTTCCAACGCGGCACGATTGAAGTTCCGCGGTCGCATCGACCTGGAGCAGCTGAAGATGCCGCGGTATTTCGCCTTGTTCTTCAACCAGAACCAGTCGCGCGCCCTGGCGGACAAGAACGTGCGGCTCGCCCTGAACCAGGCGACCGACCGCATCGGCATCATCAACTCCGTGCTGGACGGCAACGGCTTCCTGATCAATTCGCCGCTCATGGGCGGGATCTTGGACATCAACGCAAACGTGAAGTCATACGACTACAACCCTGATCAGGCAGCCTCGGTCCTGGATGCCGGCGGGTGGAAGGAAGCCGAGGACGGCATCCGCCAGAAGTCAGCGGAGAACCGCCTGCAGCTGCGCATCACCACCTCGACCTGGTCCGAGCTCATCGACGTCGCCCAGAAGGTCAAAGAGCAGTGGGAGGAACTGGGTGCAGAGGTCACCGTCGAGGCGCTGCCGGTCAGCCAGCTGCAGGAGGTCATCCGTCAGCGCAGCTACCAGATCCTGCTGTTCGGTCAGATCCTGACGCCGGACCCGGACCCGTTCTCGGCATGGCATTCCAGCCAACGGGAAGGCTTGGGCATCAATCTCGCGCTGTACAACAACAAGACCGCCGACAAGCTGCTGGAGGAAGCGCGGCAGACCCTGAATCCCCTGGAGCGCGCGCAGAAGTACGATGAGTTCCAGAAGATCCTGATCGAGGACATCCCGGCGGTGTTCCTCTACAGCTCGCATTATCTGTACGGGTTGGATGACAATGTTGACGGGTTCGACACGACCCTCATCGCCGTGCCGGAGGAGCGGTTCTCCAATGTCGCGAATTGGTACCTCAAGACGAAGCGCGTGTTCAAGTAATGCGGTATACTGGAACGGACATCCATGATGCGTGACCTCATCGGTGCATTCGGCGACCAGCTGGTCCGCGGGGCGGCACTGGCGAGGCTTGTCGACGTCCCCTATCGCCGCATCATCAGCTGCGGCATGGGCGGCTCCGCCGTGGCCGGCGAATTCCTGTCCATGCTGCGCGACGATGTCGTCGTGCATTGGGACTACGACCTTCCGGTCGGTGCCGGTCCGCAGGACCTGGTCGTCTGCACCTCCTGGTCGGGCAACACCGAAGAGGTGCTCTCCTCGTACGAGCGCGCGGTCGCACTCGGCGCCACCACCCTTGCGATCACGACCGGCGGGAAGCTCGCCGAGCTCGCCCGGCAGAACAATACGCCGCTGGTCATGCTCCCGTTCGACACGCCCGCACCGCGTGTCGGCGCCGGGCTCATGATCGGAGCATTGTTGGCATCCCTGGGCCTCGCGTCCCAGATCCCGACCATCGATGCGGGCGCACTGGAGGACGAGGGTAAGAAACTGGCGGAAGGGTTCGGTGAACGGCTCCTGGTGGTCTACGCATCGCACCCGTGGCGCAAGCTGACCGGGTTCTGGAAGATGATCTACAGCGAGACCACGAAGCGGCAGGTCATGGCGAACTGGTTCCCCTCGGGTGCGCATGTGGAGGTCGTCGGCTGGGAAGGTCCCTACACCGACAAGGTCTCCTTTTTGTTCCTGCAGGATCCCGCGGATGCGCCGCGATATACGAAGAACTTCGATGCGTTGCTTGCAATTCTCGGTCAGAAGGGGTATGATGTACGAAACGTCCGGCTCGTAGGAGCCACCGTACTCGAGAAAGCCTGTAACGCCTACGTAACCGCTTTGTGGACCTCCCTCTATGCCGCCCAATCGTCGGGCGTCGATCCTGAGGCGACGGTTCTCTTGGATGAGTTCAAGGCAGCGAAGGCCTGATCGGTCGGGCAAGTGGTGAAACTGGCAGACACGCAGCGTTCAGAGCGCTGTGGGAGCAATCCCGTGGAGGTTCAAATCCTCTCTTGCCCACAAAAGTCCGGATCCCTCTGAGGGTCCGCACTCTCTGTACCAACTATTATCAATCACTCATCGAGCGCATGCGCACCGTTGTGCTCCAGCGTTCCGATGGGTCGTCAGTCAGACGCATGGCAGACAATTCAGAAGAACGTACCAATCAGCAGCCGCAACCGGTTGCACAACTTGCGGCGGCCCAACAGCCGCAGCAGCCCCTCCAGCAGCGTGCATACCACGCTGGCCCGGGCAACGGCGGAGGATCGGGGAATCGCCGCGGTCGCGGTGGAAGGCCTCGTCCGCACGGCGGCATTTCGGCGGGAAAGGTCGGCCAGTACGGCCAGAACCTAACCCCGCGCGCGGGCTCCTCGGATGAGGGCGGCCTTCCCGGAGGCGGCAAGCCGCACAAGCGGCGTGACCGGCGCCTGGGCATGCCCCGCAAGAAACTGCTCAGTCAGCGCAAGCTCCAACCCACCGAGCTGCACCAGGGACGCACCGGCGCGCCTGCGGGCGTTCAACCGGGCGAGTCCCTGCGCGTATTCGCGCTGGGCGGCCTCGGAGAGATCGGCAAGAACTGCTACGTCGTGGAATACAAGGATGACATCATTATCATTGATGCCGGCATCTTGTTCCCCAACGAGAACACGCCCGGCATCGACTTCATCATCCCCAACACCGCGTACCTTGAGCAGAACCGCGACCATATCCGCGGGTTGCTCCTGACCCACGGGCACATGGACCACATCGGCGCCATTCCCTACCTGCAGACCAAGCTGGGCAACCCCGATATCTACACTGCGGAGCTCACGAAGAACATGGTGCTCAAGCGCCACGCGGAGTTCCCGCACCTGCCTAAGCTCCCGATCCACGTCGTCAAGGATGGCGATCGCGTGAAGCTCGGCGACCACTTCACCGTGGAGTTCTTCCACGTGAACCACAACATCCCGGACGACCTGGGGATCTTCATCGAGACGCCCGCTGGCAACTTCATGCACACGGCGGACTTCAAGTTCGATCCCACGCCGGTCAATGACAAGCCGATGGACATGGAGAAGCTGCGGGAGTTCGGCGACCGCGGGATCCTAGGGCTCATGATCGACTCCACCAGCGCCGAGCGCCCTGGCCATTCCATCTCCGAGCAGACCATCTATGAGAACATGGACGTCATCTTCAAGGAGGCCACGGGGCTGTTGGTGTTCGGGACGTTCAGCTCCATGATCAACCGCATGCAGCAGATCGTGCAGCTGGGCGAGAAGCACGGCCGCAAGGTCATCTTCGACGGCTATTCCCTGAAGACCAACGTGGAGATCGCCAAGGAGATGGGCTACCTGAAGATGGAGAAGGGATCGCAGATCTCCATGGACCAGCTCAAGGACTACCCCCGCGAGAAGGTCGTCATCATCGCGACCGGGGCCATGGGCCAGGAGGGCGCATCGTTGATGCGCATCGTGAACCGCGAGCACCGGCACGTGCAGATCCAGAAGAAGGACACGGTCGTGTTCTCGAGTTCCGTCATTCCGGGCAACGAGCGGTCCGTGCAGTACCTCAAGGACATGCTCTACCGCGCAGGCGTGAAGGTGTACCACTACCAGATGATGGACATCCACGCCGGCGGCCACGCGCAGCAGGAGGACCTGAAGCAGATGATGCTCTTGATCCGGCCGAGCTTCCTCATCCCGCACCACGGGCATTACAGCATGATGGTGTCGAACGGGGAGATCGGGAAATCCGTCGGCATCCCCGAGGAGAACATCATCATCGCGGACAACGGGCAGATCATCAACCTGACGCCGGACACGTGGTGGTTCGACACGAAGACCGTGCCGGCCAACTACGTCATGGTGGACGGCCTAGGCGTCGGCGACATCGGCAACGTCGTCCTGCGCGACCGCCAGGCCCTGGCCGAGGACGGCATGTTCACCATCATCATCGTGGTGGACCCGAAGACCGGGAAGATGCGCACGAGCCCGGACATCATCTCCCGCGGCTTCATCTACATCAAAGAGCAGAAAGACCTGCTCATGCAGGTCCGCAAGCGGGTGCGCCATATCATCGAAACCGAGAAGCAGCGCCCCTTGAACCTTGTGTACCTGCGGGACGAGATTCGCGACGACGTGGGGCAGTTCCTCTTCCAGAAGACGGAACGGCGACCGATGATATTGCCAGTGATTATAGAAGTGTAGAACACTTCAATAAATCACGATTGCCCGTCCGAAGCCTTAGCGAAGGAGGGCCCTTCATCATTGAGGTGTAAAGAAAACCGCCCGACCTTGTGGGGTCGGGCGGGGTGCGACGTTCTTACGTCGCCTCAGAAGGTCAGGTAGATGCCGGTGGCGATTCCCCAGCGGCCGACGCGGGGATCGGGGTCCACACGGGTTGCGTACTGCCCCTTGATGTGGATGCCGACCTCGGTCTTGTGGTACCCCCAGGCATTCGTGCTGTCGTTTCTGATGATGTACTTCACCCCTGACGAGAGCAGGAAGAACCCGAGCTTGTGGTAGGGGTGATCGATACCCTCGTCCTGATTGAACCGGACCTGCAAGTCCAACCCGGCAGTCGGGAACCGGAACCGACCGACGCGCAGCAACGAGACGTTCGCGCCCAGGAGTGTCGTGTGGAACTCCCGGGACACTCCCTGTAGGTTGTAGCTCGGCTGCAGGAAGTCTACTCCGAACTGCGGACTCCAGACCGAGGACGGCGCGTCCCCCGCAGACACGAGAGACGCAGCCAGGAACAGCGCCATCAGAACCGTCAAAACCTTCGTTTCCAATGAACCCTCCTGAATGAGAGGTTGTATATATACCACGTATTACCGAAGATGTAAAGAAAACCGCCCCTCCTCCGTCCCCCGGTTACAGGTGGACTTCGGAAGGGCGAGCCGGCCGTGTGGGGCCGGGCGTGACTGCGTTAGTGGACGATCTCGATGAGGACGCCGCCGAAGCCACTTGTGGCCTCGGTCCATGACGTGTCGCTGGGGGGCGGGTACGAGGAGACCTCGATGTAGTAGAACCCGGGGCTGACCGTCGTCGCGTATCTCGCGTACTTGATGTCACCGACGACCCACGAGCGGCTGTCCGTCAGGAATCCCGTTGTGATCTCGCCCTGCCCGGTGAACTGCCCGCCACTTATGCGGCTGTTGAGTTTCACCACCGCGCGGTCGCCCTTGATGCCCTTACAGGCAACGCACTGCCACTGGATGGTGATCATCTCACCTATCTTCAGCTGCGCGTTCGGCTTGGGAGACAGGATGACCATCTCCGGCGTCGGTTCCGTGGGAGAGCCGCAGCCCAGACTGGCCAGAGTCACCAGAAGTGAGCCTATGAGTACCGTCAGGACCCTCGTTTTCAAGGATTACCCTCCTGAATGAGAGGTTGTATATATACCACGTATTACCGAAGATGTAAAGAAACCGCCCCTCCTCCGTCCTCCTTCGCCTTTCGGCTATGGAGGACTTCGGAAGGGCGTGCCGATCCCTGCGGTGGGGTCGGGCGATGTACTGCTACTCGATGGCGATGGGGTTGATGATGAGCTTCTCGAAGACCCAGGCGCCGTTCTCGTAGTGGTAGAGCCGGCGCTCGTAGACCTGTTCGTTCAGGCGCACCATGTGCCATTCGGCGAGCTTCAGGTGGCCGCCCGCCTCCTTGGAGAGCACGTGCACAGCGCTCCCGCCGGCGATCGGCCTGCTCGTTGTCGCATAGGTGGTCAGCGTGAGCGGCCCCAGCTCCGAGTACTCCTCCAGGACGACACCTGCCGTCTCCTTGAGCTTCCGGAACGGTGGGCGGGTGTAGTCCGGAAGGGCCGGAGGCCCTGCCACCTCGATACGCCCGTCGAAGTCCTCGCAGTCGAAGCCCTGAGGGCACAACTGCGTCTGTGGAACACCGGGGTAGGCAGGACCGTAGAACGGATCGTGCGCCGTGGCGGGACCGGATGACGTGACGATAGTCAGTGCGGCTAGGAACAGCTGCAATCGCATGCGACACCTCCCGCGTTTTGCAGGACTAGAATACTACAGAATACCGAGTAGGTCAATCCTCGATCAATCGCATGAGCACTTCTTCGGCCTTCTCCATGTCCTCTTCGGTGGATGCCAGGAGCGCCGCGCGGACGAGCGTGACATCGGCCATGTGCCGGATGTTCCAGGTCACGCATTCCTCTTCCCGGTACTTGCATGTGGGCGAGTGCCGGTGCGTGTGGATGCCGTCGCGCACGCCGAGCCGCGCAGCCTGGACGATGACATCCTCGGAGATGTTCAGATCCCGGGCCAACGGACCGTAGTATTCCATCTCCTTCGAGACGATCAGCTCGTAATCCTCGGCATTCCTGACCTTCTGCTCCCTTTTCATGATGCGCGGATTTTAGTACGATTTCTGCATCATGGCAAAGGTATTCAGCGGCATCCGTTCGTCCGGCCGACTCCATCTGGGCAACTACTTGGGCGCGATCAAGAATTGGGTCGCCCTACAGAACGACGCCGACCAGTGCATCTTCGCGGTCGTGGACCTGCACGGCGTCACGACGCCGTACGACCCGACGGGCTACCCCGAGCAGGTCATGGACACGGCGTTGGATTTCCTCGCCGCCGGCGTCGATCCGAAGAAGGCGCTCCTCATCCGCCAGTCCCGCGTCCCCCAGCACGCGGAACTGATGTGGCTCCTGTCGACTATCACCCCCGTCGGCTGGCTGGAGCGCCTCCCCAACTGGCGCGAGAAGGTGGACCAGGTGCAGGCGATGGGAGAACGGGGTGCGAGCTACCGCAATAATATGTCGCTCTTGGCGTACCCGGTACTCATGGCCGCGGATATCCTCCTCTACAAATCCGACCTGGTGCCCGTCGGCGAGGACCAGCTCGCGCACCTGGACCTCGCGAACGAGATCGGCGCGAAGTTCAACCACCTCTTCGGGAAGGTCTTCCCGGTCATCAAGCGCCATGTCACGCAGGGCGCCCGCATCATGTCGCTCACGGACCCCATGAAGAAGATGTCGAAGACTGGGGACGAGGGCATCGCGCTCTCCGACACGCCCGACCAGGTGCGCGCGAAGATCAAGCGGGCGGCGACCGATTCCGGCCGCGAGGTGAAGTACGACCCCGTCGGGAAGCCCGGAATCTCCAACCTGCTGACCATCTACGCCACGCTCGCCGGCACGACCGTCGGGAAGCTGGAGGCGACGTACGCCGGGAAGTCCTATGCAGAGTTCAAAGCCGAGCTTGCCGAGGTGGTCATCGGATTCCTCGAGCCCTTCCAGGAGCGTCGCGCGGCGTTCGCCGCGGACATGGACCGCGTCGAGGCCATCTTGACCGAATCCGAAAAGCGCGCCAGGATCATCGCCGACCAGACGTTGGCCGAGGTCCACACGCGCATGGGGCTGCGATAGCCCGGGAGGATGGAATGTCGGACAGGTTGGTGCTAACCTCCGAGGAGGTGGTGGGCATGCTGCGGCAGGGCGCCGAAGCGGCGGTCTACCTGAAGAGCATCGAGGGACACGTCCACGGCAAGCGCATCAGGCTCAAGTCGGTCACGATCGAGTACGACCTCGTGGACGTGAAGACCTCATGGGGATCCACGGGCATCCTCGGGGCCCTGCCCGCGAATCCGCTCACGGATCCCCCGCTCACGAAGGACAAGGATCGCGGCGACTAACCGATGATCCCGCAGACCTCCGCAACACGCTGTTGCAGGAGGTCCTTTTCTTTGCTCTCGACGATGAGGCGGAGCAGTGGCTCCGTGTTCGACGGTCGGATATTGAACCAGAACCCGTCCTCGGGACGCGTGGACAAGTGCCCGTCCCAGCAGTCCACGGTCAGCCCGTCCTGCTTGTCCATGCGGCATCCGGCATAGCGCCGCTCGAGCTGGGCCATGACTGCACTCGCCTGTTTCCGGTCCCGGATGGGGAGGGAGATCTCAGGGCTCTTCGCATATCGGTCGTACGGCCGCAGGAGCTCGTCCAGCCGATGCGCATCCCCGCCACATACGTTCAGCACCTGCAGGAGCGTGAGCTCCGGCGACTCCATTCCCCCCATGGCGCTCCAGTAGTAGTGGCCGCTGATCTCGCCGCCGAACGCGGCTCCGCGCTGGCGCATGGCCAGCGAAAGGTACAGGCGTCCCACACGGGACACAGCATATCGCACGTTCGCATGGTCCAGGCGCTCGTGCACGAGCTTCGAGAAGCGCAGGTCGAACACCACCGGAGCAAGGTTCATCCGTTCGGTCAGCAGTAGGAAGATATGGTCGGCAGGCACCTCAATGCCATGCAAGAAGAAAGCGATGCGGTCCCCGTCCGCGTCGCACCGCGCAGCAAGCGACGCATCGGGCGCGATAGGGCCGAGCCGTTCCAGGACCCGCTGCACGGCCGCCGGCGCATCAATGGAGATGCGCAGCTCCGTGCCGCCCTTCCACGCCGCGGCATAGGCGACCGCGGCCGCATAGTCCGCGAAGACCGATTCGCGGGTCACGGTCCCCCGTTGCATCTCGCCCTCTTGCGAATCGAAAATCTGCCGAAGCTGGTCGCCCCCGATCACCTCGAGCACGTCCCCGCGACGGGCGACCGCTTTGAAGCCGTTCTGGGACTCGGGAAGGTGCGACGCGGTCACCATGATCCCGCCTACTGCGTCCCGGGCGCGGGTCGCCCATTGGAACTGCGGCGTCGAGACCTCGCCGATATCGCGTACGTGCGCACCCGTCCCCATAGCTCCCTCGATGACGTCCGTTGCGAGCGCATCGGATCCCGGGCGCGCATCGTGACCGACGATGAAGGTGTCGGCCCGCAAGTACGCGGCGAGGTGCGCGCCAAGGCGGCGAGCGACCTGCTCGTTGATCTCCTCTGGGTATTTCCCGCGCACGTCATATGCCCGGAAGATCCCGGGCTGTACCGATCCCATGGAATCATTATAATACACCCGCTATGGCGCTCTCAGTCGGCATTGTGGGTTTACCGAACGTGGGGAAGTCCACGTTGTTCAAGGCGGTCACGAATAAGCAGGTGGATATTCAGAATTACCCTTTCACCACCATCGAGCCGAACGTCGGCGTGGTGGAGGTTCCCGATGAGCGCATCGACCAGCTCACCGAATTCTCGAAATCCGCGAAGAAGCTATACGCGACCGTGGAGTTCATCGACATCGCCGGTCTTGTGAAGGGCGCCAGCCAGGGCGAGGGCCTGGGCAATAAGTTCCTCGCCAACATCCGCGAGGTGGATGCGATCGCTCATGTGGTGCGCGTCCATGATACGAGCGACGTACTGCACGTGCACGGGACCATCGATCCGGTCAATGACATCGGCGTCATCAACGCCGAGCTCATCGTCGCCGATCTGGACAACGTGGTGAAGCGGCTTGAAGGGGCCAAGCACAAGGTACACCACGATCCCGACGCGAAAGCATCGGTGCCGCTCCTGGAGCGGCTCGCCGACGGTCTGCAGCGCGGGATGATGGCATCGGCCGTCGACATGCACCACGACGACGAGCAGCGGCTCCTGAAGGAGATGAATCTCCTGACCGCGAAACCATTCATCTACGTGTTCAACGTTTCGGAAGCGCAGCTGACCGAGAACTGGCAACCGGATGCTGCGCTCCTCGAGGCGCTCGCCGGAGCGCACTGGGTGGTCATGTGCAACAAGATGGAGCTTGAGCTCTCCGAGATGCCGCACGACGAGAAAACGGCGTTCCTGGCCGAGCTCGGTCTGCCCGAATCCGGCCTGGACCGCCTCATCACCGTCGCGTATGACACGCTCGGCCTTCACTCCTTCCTCACGACCGGACCAAAGGAATCCCGCGCCTGGACCTGCCACAAGGGAGATACCATCCCCGTGGCCGCACGTGCGATCCATACCGACTTCGAGCGGCTCTTCATCCGCGCCGAGGTCATCAACTGGAAGACGCTGCTTGAGTCGGGCTCGCATGCCAATGCCCGAGCGCATGGCCTCATTCACACGGTCGGCAAGGATTACGTCGTCAAAGATGGCGACGTCGTGGAGATATTGATCGGGAAATAAAAAGAGGCCTCGGAACTCGTTCCGAGGCCTAGGTCACCGCACTTGGCGGTACGGGCCTGCGTTAGGATCGTCGGCGATGCTTACGATCATACGCACGAACCAGGACGCCAGCATCAGTATGCCGATGACGAGCGCAGCGACGATCAGCACGATCAGGAGGGCGATCGCCTCGAGGACCCCCATACGTGCCGGCGTCTCGCGGAAGTCGTCGGTGTTGCCGACCAGCCATGCGAGGCTCATCGTTCCCCCTATCTCATCCGTGACTTGAGCCGTACCTTGGCGCTCCGCACGGAGTTGATGAACGGGAACGAGATGGCGAGCACCTCCTTGATGGCGCCGAAGAGCTGCTTGGTCGGATGCCCCTTCTCCCACGAATCGGTCTCGATCCGGATCGGCGGCAGGCCATCCTTGGGCGGGAAGCCCATGAAGTGCCTCGCGAGGATCGCGACCTTCAGCGAGCGGGTCACCTCGCAGAAGATGGTGATCTGGATGTCATCCGGCTGGAGGGTCCGCTTGAGCGGTCCGATGACGGCCGCGGCATCGCGGATGTTCTCGTACGCGGTGTAGGAGCCACCCAGGATGTACCACCGCGGATGGCAGTACCCCTCCAGCGACCCCAGGTACTTCTGCATCACGGAAGCTTCCGTCTCGTGCGGGAATCTCCTGCGCTGCGTCGCCCCGCCGCACAGGATGACGGCGTCGGGACGGTTCGCGTAGCAGTACTGCAGGACCCGGTCCAGGTACATCTTCAGCTCCGAGTTGAGATCGCACCCGTAGCCGCACACGACCACGATACGGCGGAGTCGCCGCATTTCTCACCTCCTCGGTTTTCAACGTCGCCATAGAGTACCATACGTTCTTCTTCCTGTCTATTCTTGACGTCCTTCCTCGTTTTTGCTAGCATATCCCCCGTATAAACCATGCTCTCCCCATCAGGGAGGGCTTACCCCCGAACGGGGAACCCACATGGTAGAACCACGACATTACGAGTTCGCCTGCCATTTCACCACCCAGCTAGACGAGGCATTGGTGCCGCAGCTCTGGGCTCAGGTGACGCAGACGATCACGAAGCACGGCGGGATCATCACCGCCGAACAGCCGCCGCAGCCGCAGCGCCTGTCGTACGACATCAAGCACCAGCGCCGGAGCTTTTTCGCCTGGGCGCAGTTCTCCACCGAACAGGAGGAGCTGCTGCAGGATCTTGAGGAATGGTGCCGCCTGCACCCTGAGGTGCTGCGCTACCTCGTCCTGAAGCTCGAAGCCGAATCCGACAAGCGCGCCGCCAAGCAGGCAGCGCACCTGGAGCGCAAGGCCGCGAAGCAGGCCAAGGAAGGCTCACTGCAGAAGAAGACCGTCGTCGAGAAGAAGGCCGAGGACACCGGCAAGCTCGAGGAGCAGATTGAAGAGGCGCTCGAAAACATCTAAGCTCACCACATATGAATCTCAACAAGGTATTCCTCATCGGCCGCTTGACCCGGGATCCGGAGCTCCGCTCCACCCCGTCCGGCCAGCAGGTCGCGACCGTCGGCCTGGCCACCAGCCGCGTTTGGAACGACCAGGCGTCGGGCTCTAAGCGCGAAGCCACGGAGTTCCACACGATCGTCGCCTGGGGCCGCCTGGCGGAGATCTGCAACCAGTACCTGCGGAAAGGGTCGCTGGCGATGTTCGAGGGCCGACTGCAGACCCGCAACTGGCAGGACCAGTCCGGCAACAAGCGCTACGCGACCGAGATCGTCGCCGAGAGCATGCAGCTCGGTCCCCGCTCGTCCAACCCGGCCGCATCCAATGGCCCGCGCACCGATTCCCCCGCTCCCCGTCCCCGACCGGACCAGAGCAAGGAGCCGGA
>DATEYD010000001.1:0-20086 GCA_035583445.1 Minisyncoccota bacterium | reverse complement strand
CGCGTGTTCCGTATCATGTCCGAGTTCGTGGAGGGGTGGCAGTTCATCACCGATTTCAAGAACACGGTCTCGTTCCTTGGCTCCGCCCGGTTCGATGAGAACAACAAGTGGTACCAGGAAGCCCGCAAGCTCGGCTCGCTTTTGGCAAAAGCCAAGATTGGCGTCGTTACGGGCGGCGGTCCTGGGATCATGGAAGGCGGCAATCGCGGGGCATACGAATCGGGCGGCGAGAGCATCGGCATCAACATCAAACTGCCGTTCGAGCAGCGCGAGAACCCGTACCTGACCAAGAGTCAGCCCTTCTATTACTTCTTCGTGCGCAAGGTCATGCTGTTCTACACCGCGCAGGCGTATGTGTTCTTCCCGGGCGGATTCGGCACCGTCGACGAGTTCTTCGAGCTCGTGACGCTCGTGCAGACGAAGAAGATCGACCGGGAGACCGTGCCGCTCGTGTTGGTCGGCAAGGATTTTTGGACCCCGCTCATTGCCTTCATGCGCTCGACGATGCTGGAAAAATACCAGGCAATCGATACTGAGGACTTGGATCTTTTCAAACTCGTCGATACCGCGGAGGAGGCGCTCAAGGTCATCACCTCTTCCCCTCCCCGCAAAGAGATCTACTACTAATAGAAAAGTGGACCCCTCCGTCAGGAGGGGTCGCCGCACTCGGGGAAGGCTTGGTCGAAATCGACGAACTCCTGGCGGCAGTACTCCGAGTCCGGGAACCGCAGGTAGCTGACGGTCGTGGCGCTGCGGAGCGGTGCGCTTATGGCGAACTCGCTCAGCGTGCGGCCGCACCCGATGCACCGGACATCGATCTGGAACGGCCGGTGACAGGTGTCGCCGAGACAGCCCGGGCACGCCCAGACAGCGGCGCTGATGAGGCCGTTGACGAGGATCATGGCCACCTCCGGAAAGGAACGACGTGCACCCGTAATATACCAAGGGATTGAAAAATACGCAAAAAATGGTAGAATACACGACTGAGGAGACGTGGCTGAGTGGTTGAAGGCACCGCACTCGAAATGCGGCATGGGGGAAACCCCATCGGAGGTTCGAATCCTCCCGTCTCCGCAGGGTTGGTGGGGTGTGTGAGCGGCTGAAACAGGCAGTCTTGAAAACTGCTGTACGGGCAACCGTACCGAAGGTTCGAATCCTTCCCCCACCGCAGAAGTGCTATCATGTCCGTGATGGCGAACGTCTTGAATCTGAAACCAGAAGAGCCCGAGACCCCAGCGCTTCCCGCTGAGGTTGGTGCCGATCTGTTCGGTCCCGAAGAAGCACACTGGGAAGCGTTTCACCCGCTCTCTCAGGCCGCGCACGTCCGACGGTATATGGTGATGGGGGCGCTTGGCGTTCTGGGGGCCGGGGTCGCCTGGTGGCAGGCGAGCATCCTGACGGCGCTCGTAGTGCTCCTCGGGCTGGCAACCTGGGAAATTAAGGAGCGGATCACGCGCCCGGTCGCGGCGCATGCCGACGAACGGGGCCTGACCATCGACGGCATCCACTATCCTGCCGCCAAGCTTTCCTCGTTCGATATCCTCTCCATGCCGGACGGGACGAACGAGCTAAGCGTGGCGACGACGCTGTGGCACGCGCGACGTCTCCGTGTGCCGTTGGGGCAGCAGAATCCCGATGATGTTCGCGCGGTCCTCTCTCGCGTGGTGCCCGAGGAGCAACATGACGCACCCCTGCTCGATTGGTGGTTGCGTAAGTCCTAGGTCGCCGTTGCGCCACGACCCGATCTCTGGTACAATAGGTCCCGACTTTCCACTGACTGCTCTCGTCGTTCAATGGATAGGACGCGAGCTTGCGGAGCCCGTAATGTAGGTTCGATTCCTACCGAGAGCGCATTCCCAAAACGCCCCGTCCGGGGGCGTTTTGGTTTCTTGACAAAGCTATGTAATGCGCGTATTATCGACGCATCAGGCTCCTGTAGGAGCCTTTCGCTATGGTAACCCCTCATACCATGCACAGGACCCTCTCGTTCGGTATTGTTGCGGTATTGCTGGCGACCGTGGTCGGCGGCGCCCTTACCCCCGCATCTGCGGCAATCTACAACCCTCTGGTGTGTTCGCCGTCGTATCAGTATGCGACGTCGGGCCAGTGGGTCACCTTCTCCGCGTACTACCAGTACGGCGAATACAACACCGGCACCCTGACATGGTCAGCGGTCGGCGGTTCTCCGTCGTACGGCACCGGAGCGACGTTCGGGACGCAGTTCTGGACGTCCAGTATCAATGAAACGCGCCATGTGACCGTCACCGACGGCTATCGGACCGCGACTTGCACGGTGTACCTGACCGGCACGCCCACCCCGACCCCTGCCCCGCAGGCACTAGGCATCTCGCCGACCAGCCGGACCATCGCGTCCGGCGAATCCATCACCTTCTCCGCCTGGGGCGGTGACGGCACCTACTCGTGGTCGGCGCCCAGCGGCATCCCGCAGTCCGGATGGGGCTCTTCGTTCACGACTGCATTCACGAACTACGGTTCGAATATCCTGTTCCAGGAAGTGCGCGTGACCAGCGGCGGGACCTCGGTCTACGCCTGGGTCACCGTCACGCCGTCCTGGACCCCGACACCATCACCCTGGTACGGCAACGTGACCGTGGATCACACGGTACGTAACGTCACTCGCGGCGGGTCCGAGTCCACGTGGGTTTCGGCACAGAACGGCGATCGGTTGCAATTCACGGTCCGACTGACGACTGGCAGCGCATATGCCGAGGACGTGCATGTCCGTGACTGGCTCCCGCAATACGTGACGTACATCCCTGGCAGCACGACGCTTGACGGCGTGTGGCACCAGGATGGCGTGACGACCGGCAACTCCAACGACTCATTGGCCCTCGGCCAGTTGTCCCCCAATCGGACCTATGTCCTGCGTTTCGACGCAACGGTCAACGGCGCTCCGAACGTGACCCTGACGAACAGCGTTAATGTCCACGCACGCGGCTTCACCGACCAGAACCGCACCTCGACGATCGCGGTCTCCGGATCGACCATCACGCCAACCCCGACTCCGACCTGGGGCGGCGACGGCGTCCTCGCCCTGTCTCTGGCAGGCCGCAACGTGACCCGCGGACAGTCGGGCGAACGAACGTCCCTCGCGGCGCTCGGAGGCGACACGCTGGACCTGATCCTGCACGTGAAATCACAGAACGGTCAGTACCTCTCCAATATCGTCGTGACGAACTACCTGCCAATGGGGATCAATTACATCCCTGGTTCGACTGTTCTGAACGGGCGAGTCACCGGTGATGGTATCACCAGTTCCGGCTTGAATATCGGAACGCTCGCGCCCTGGCAGGAGGCGACGGTGAAGTTCTCGGTCCGCGTCGACGGGGCATACGTCCCGACGGTCGGCCGTACCGTGATCACCGACTCTGCACAGGCTCGAGCGGACAACACCAGCTCGATCGGCGCATCGATCACCCTGACCCTGGGCACGCTGCAGGTCATCTCGTCCGCATCGGGCGTGAAGACCGGTCCCGTGGATTCGTTGGCGATCGCTTTGGCGCTCGCGCTGCTGACGACCGGTGCCTACGCATTCTACACGCGCACCGGGACGTTCAACCGCCGCATGGCGGTGGCGGAAGTCAACGCGCTTGCTCGTCGTCCACTCGACTTCTCACGGTAATCGAGCTCGACCACAGAACACGCCCCGAAGGGCGTGTTCTGTTTGGTATACTAGGTGGTATGCATCTGCATCATCGACGTCGAGTCATCGCCATCCGCCTCCTGGTCATCTTCTGCTCGACCTTCATCGGCGCGTTCCTGCTCCTGAACCTCCGGTTCGTCGAGCAGAACGTGCAATATTTCGTCGCGCCGGGCACGATCCGTTCGCGCGACACCCTGGGCGACGCCATTCGGCTCTTGCCGCAGGCGGGAGCCGTCGCGCCGTCGCCGTTGCCTGACGCCGCGCGGCTCGTGATCGACGAAATCGGCGTCGACGCGCCGATCGTCTTCAACGTCGCCAACGACGAGAAATCCATTTATGCCCGGTTGGAGGACGGCGTCGTCCACTACAGCAACAGCGCGAAGCCCGGCAATCCCGGAGCAGCGGTCATCCTTGGGCACAGCTCAGCTTACCCGTGGTACAAGGGCGACTTCGGCGCCGTGTTCGCGCTTCTGAGCAAGCTCGATGTGGGAACGCGGTTCTATGTCCAGTATGAGGACAACCGGACGTTCGTGTACGAGGTGTCGGAATCGGTCGTATTCAATCCGTTCAAGGACGACCCGCGTTTGACGGAACTCGAGAATATGCAGGGAGACAGCGTGATCCTTATCAGCTGCTATCCGGTCGGCACCGATTACCTGCGCATCGCCGTCCGTGCGGTGCGTGTACAGCTCTGATGCCGGGTTTGGTATGATACACACATGAGGCACGTGATCCGTTGGGGAGGTCCGGTCGTGATGGGGGCGCTGTTCGCCGTGTCGTTTGCCGCAGCTCAGGAAACCTCGAGCGCGGTATCGGAAAACCGCACGATCGGCCACCTGATCATCGCCGCCTTGGCCAGCGCATCGGTGACGCTTCTCTATGTCGTCGTCCTGCATGTGAACTCGCGGCGACGCTCGTAACCCATGTTCGAACAATTCCGAAAACTCCTCCGTGAGAACCGACAGCTGTGGAGCATCATCGCCACCGCGGTGCTGGTGCTCATCCTTGTCGTGTGGGGGGTTTGGGGTGGATTCGACATCGAGCTCTCTCGGTTCTTTGCGGGTCAGGAGCCGCTCCCGCCCGGGACCGGGGAATGCGGTCCGGCGGTATCCGAGGGCGGATCATTCGATTGGAGTTTTAGGACCAGCGAGCCATGGGACGAATGCCAATCAGGAGTGAATGGTGCAACCGCTGCGTCGTATTGGACCCAGGTCAACGTCGGAACATGCCATCCCGACGGACTCCACCTCGTATGGCGGGCTGAGCATCGTGACCAACAGTCATGCGACATCGCGCTCGCAGGCACGTCGCTCTCGGAAGGCCAAGGCATCACGACCGACAACGGCAATTTCGATGATTCCAATAATTTACCGGACGGACAGGCGGGCACCGCTCGCATGACGTACGACCCGAAGACGTATTCCTGCGGATCGGTGCGTCTGTGGGGGGCATTCTGGGCAGACGGTCCGGAGTCCCCGGAGAAAGATGCCGGATACACCGGCTATTACAAGGTTGTCAATTACGGCACGGATTGCGGTGCGGGTCCGGCAGCGACACCGACTCCGGAATTCTCTCCCCCACAGTGCGCTCCGGCGAATCAGACCGTGACGATCGGTCAGCCGGCGCTATTGCAGGCGACCGAAGGGAACGGTACGTCGTACGCATGGGACTTCTCAGGCGGCGGAGTCCTTGAAGAAGGAGGCAATCGCGACATCGTGATCTCGTGGAATACCCCTGGCCAGAAGGTCATACGGGTAACAAGCGCGGGTATGACGAGCGAAGCATGTTTCGTGTTTGTCGAAGGAGCTGCGTCGCCTTCACCGAGCGGCACGCCGGGTGCAGGTACGGTGACCAAGATGGTCAGGAACTCGACCCTGGGAGGGGCGAGCGGGACTTCGACGACCGTCGAAGTCGGACAGACGCTCGTCTTCACGATCAGGATCGAGAACAACGGATCGGCGCCGATCACCGGGCTCACAGTTCGTGACGAGGTGCCGGTAGGCACGAGATACATCGTCGGATCCACTCGCGTCGAAAACCAGTCAATCGCAAGCGACACTATCACTGCCACCGGACTCGTCCTCGGGATCCTCAACGCGGGAGATCCGGTGACCGTGGAATGGTCAGCTTTTGCAGACCAGAGCGGGCTTCTGCAGCCTGGATTTTCACGGCTGTATTCCGCTACGGTGACTTCGGATGCCGGCGGAACCCAAACCGCCGGGGTGACCGTCGCAGTGACCGGGGTTGCCCCAGGGACGGGAACAGGCACCGGCACAGGGGGTACCGGGACGGGGGCGAGCGGAGTCGGTGCCGGAGAAGTATCGACCGGCCCGTCCGATTCAGTGCTCATCGCCCTCGCGACCGCGGCTCTTCTGTCGCTCCTGTATGCCTCGTATACCCGTTCCCCGTACTTCCGGCGGCATGAGCTGAAACAGCTTGGCGAGAAGCGCGATCCCCTCGATTTCAAAGGGTAGTGTGGATATGTACATCGCATGATATCTAGTACTGCGGTACACTGAGTTGAGATTTCCGTATGGTACCCAAGACGCGCAGAACCGTACTAGGGATTATCGCCGTGCTCCTGATCGGCGGGTTTGGGTTCTGGTGGTACTCGGGGTTCTCGCTCGAGTTCATGAAGTTCTTCGCGGCCGAAGAGCGAGTTGTTCCTATAGGTAGTCGCTCCCCTTCTCCCGATCAAACCCCGCCGACAGTCGAGGGCATGGTTCAGTGTTCGCCCGCGATACAGACGGTGGCGGTCGGACAGGGCGCGCAAATTACTGCAACCGGCGGGACCGCCGGAGCGTATAAATGGTTCGCGCCAGGTGGTGTGCTCTCGGCGCCAAACCAGATTGGTTCCAATCCGCCAGAAGCGAAGATCGTGACCTACGATATCCCGGGCACGAAGAAGGTCACCGTGGAGTCGCCGCGTGCCGGTACGGGCGCGAGTGGAACCGATGAGGGACTGATTGACAGCGTGGTGTGTACGGTCATCGTCAATTAGCGTATGGACGCCCCGACTCTTACACAACCGAAACGTTCGTTCTTCCGTGCTAACCGCCCCTTCTTCCTTTCCGTACTCGTTATCGTCCTGGGCGTGGCCGTATATTTCTGGTGGCAGGCCGGATTCACGCTCGATATCAGTCGCTTCTTCGCTGCCACGCCTGGGCCCGAGGTCGTACTTAATAACTATCCGGGTGGTGCCGGGTACGAATATGGCGACCGACTGGACGTGTCATGGAGTGCGAACACCGCTAATTCCTGTACTGCCTCGAGTTGGATTGACACGGGAGGCGACAACGAAGGAAGGGCTTTTTCTGACCCCATCGACGCGTGTAAAGCATCCAGTGGCTCATTCAGGATCACCTGTACGTATCCAGATGGAACGAGTGGGTCGACCCTTACCTCGTTCCAGATCGACGAGGACAGCTGTCCGACTGCGGCAACCTCACCAACACCGCCATCCGATGGAGGCGGGGATGGGACCGGAGGGATCTGCGACGGGCAGTCCAACCGGCACACGATCGCGAATGGGAAATACGTCGTCTGTCACCTCCGCTTCGACTTCCCTTCAGCGGTGTGTTCGCTCGTATCGAAGGCATCGTACGTCGTCGTGGTCGGAGTCGAGAGTCCTGAGGCGGTGAGCACAACGACGTTCCTCTACGAGGATCCAAAGACCTGCGGGGGTGCCACATCGACGCATCCGTTCAATAACTCCGCACTTTTCAGTTCTTCCGTCGCGAACACGGGTGGCAACAACTATCGGGTGACCTATACCATCACGCCCGCGGCATTCAGCCCCCAATGTGGGCGTGTCCAATTCGATGCTGCGCTCTATGCAGGTATCCGCCTAGATAACACACCGATCGACGGTGGAGGTGGTAACTTCAATCCCGTCGGAAAGGTCCTTGGATGGCCAACGGACTGCGTGACCCCAACTCCGACCACAACGACGACACCCACCTCGTCCCCCACTCCAACGCCGACACCAACACTCACCGCGTCTCCGACCCCCACTCCAACGCCGCCGAACATCGTATGTAGTCCTGCCGTCCAGACGGTGCAGGTCGGACAGACCGCGACTCTGAACGCATCAGGTGCGTACGCTAGCACACCCTACTACTGGTACGCACCGGGAGGCGCCCCTGACTATTCCACCCAGACCCCATTCAATGTTTCATATGCGGTTCCGGGTCAGAAAGCGGTGACGGTTGCCTGGGGCGGAAGCCAAGCGGCATGCACGGTCATCGTCACGTCTCCGACCCCAACCCCAACTCCAACCCCGACCCCAACCCCAACGCCGAGCCTCTCACCGACTCCGTTGGTCTGCAGCCCGGCCACCCAGACGGTTGCGATCAACCAGACCGCGAACTTCCAGGTGAACGGTGGTGTGTCGCCGTACTCATGGACCGCGCCCAGCGGGACCCCGGCAACGGGTGCTGGTTCGGCGTTCGCGACGGCGTACGGAGCCGCGGGAAGCTACACCGTGACCGTTCAGGATTCTTCGGGGGCTGGTGATGGATCGACAGGTACTAGCTCGACAGCCACGTGTGCTGTGACGGTCCCCTCTTCTGCTACGCCATCTCTTACGATCCAGAAGACCGTCCGCAACATCAACCAGAACGGAGCCGAAGTCGAATCGGCAAGTGCGAATCCCGGCGAAACCGTGGAATTCATCCTGCGTATCTCATCGGTAGGCAATGGGACCGCGATCGGCGTTACCACGCGCGACGCACTCCCGGCTGGACTTTCCTACGTGTCCAGCACAACAACGATCGATGGCGCTCCAGCCGCCGACGGCGTCACCTCGACGGGGCTCAGTCTCGGTGATCTGGTGTCGGGACGCACCGTAATCGTGCGCTTGCGCGCACTGGTTGCGGCATCCGGCTTCTTCAGTGTCGGCACCACGACCCTCCCGGACACCGCATACGCCCGGGGCCAGAACGTTGCGGAAGTGTCAGATAATGCATTTGTTACCGTCACAAAAGAAACCGGCACGCTCTCGATGACCCTGACGAAGACCGGGTACAACGAGAGTCGCAACGAGACAGCAGAACATTCACCGGTTTACGCATCACCCGACCAGGTCATCCGGTTCGTCCTTCGGGTGCGAAACACTTCGTCCACCACGCTCATGAACGTAACACTTCGTGATGTGTTGCCCCAAGGAATCGCCTTTGACGCCCTCGTATCGATTGACGGCATTTCGCCGAGTTCGGGGCAGTCAACCGCGCTTGTCGGAGGAGGACTGAATATCGGGCTGCTTGCCGCCGGACAGGAACGCGTTGTGGTCTTTTTGGGCCGAGTGGCAAGCGCCTCGTCGTTACCGACGGGGACGACCACACTCATCAATACTGTGTATGCGTGGGCAGACAACATCCCACAATTGACCGCGCAGCTTCCCGTCATCATCACGGTCGGCGTCATTACGCCGCCCTCGGAGGTCCCGACCGGACCGGCCGAGAGCACGATTCTCGCGCTCATCATCTCTGCCATCATCACCTTGCTCTATGTCGGATATACGTCGACGGACACCTACCGACGCAGCGAAGCGCGCAGTCTTGCGGGGCAGGCAAAGCACGACAAGGATCTGTTCGACTTTAAGCGATAAGCATGAGCGATCTCCTTGCTCGACTTCAGGGTGCCATCGTACGGGCTGCAAACGGCACCACGGCGTTCGTTCGTGCCAATCGGACGGTTGTCATTAGTGGCTTTACCGTCCTCGGCATCTTGCTCATCGTATGGGCCCGCTTGGGGTTCACGTTCGAAATCGGCCGCTTCTTCGCCAGTTTCGACGAGGAGGTCAGTGACGGCGGTGGGGGTGGCGAATGTCCGATCAGTGGCACGACATGCAACGGCAACATCATCTGGGAACACTCAATCGCCTGTGGTCAGAGCGGTCCGGGCGAGGACTGTGCAGTGTCCGGCAAGGTATGCCAAAACAACAACGGGAGTCCGACTGTCATCGGCGCAACATGTGTGGCCCCGGGTGGTGGCGGGGGAGGGGTTCCCAGCGATCCGACCGGTGCTTGCGTATGGAAGACGAACTTCAACGCTCCCGAAGGGGCATGGTTCTGTAAGAGTTTACAATGCCCACTTGACGGCAACCCATCAGGTGGGCAGGAATATCCGCCAGCCGGCCCCGCATCCAATCTTGCGGTCAAGGTATTCCGTACGCTCGATGAGACCGTGAATCCTGCCGATGGCCCGATTCATGTCCGCACCGTTCTGGATGGCACGCCGAAGTGTTCGAACGGCAAGGAGTGTTACCCGCCCAAGGATCCGCTCTGGACCTGCACGGGGCCGATGTACCAAGGGCGCGACGGCAGTGATTTCTACGATTGCTATAACCCCATCATCCACCGCACGAACTATGGTCCCATCACCTGCTGTGCCAACACAGGGCTCGCCGGTGACTGCTTCACGTGGGATCTTGCCGCGCCTCCCGGGGCGAGCGTCTCGCCGGTAGTCTCGCCGACAGGAACGCCGACGACGACCGTGTCGCCAGTCACGTCCGTCAACGCCGTCACCTGCGCCCCTGCCACGCAGACGGTTGCCGTCAACACGGCTGCCACGCTGCAGGCTTCCGGAGGGACCGGAGAATTTCGTTGGATATCGGAAGGTCAGTCAGCAACGGGGGCATCGATATCATTCACATTCACGACGACCGGCACCAAGGTCGTGACCGTGACCAGCGGCAGCGCGACCGCCAGTTGTCTGGTGACGGTGCAGGCGGCAGCAACAGCGAGTCCTACACCAACCCCTGCGGCAGTGGATCTGACGCTTGCCATGACCGGTTTGAATGCATCCACGGGAAGCGCCGAAGGGACGCTGGTGAATGCGATTGGCGGAAACCATGTGGAGATCGTGCTCCGAGTCCGGAGCACGGCAGGAACGGATGACACACGAAACCTGCAGGACGTGTCTGTCCGCGCCACCTTACCGGGCGGTTTGTCATACCTCGTTGGCTCGACCAGCATCAACGGCATAACGACGTCGACCGAAACGATCACTACGAGCGGTCTGACGCTGGGCACACTCACACCCGGTCAGGAAACAGTCGTCAGATTCCGAGCGCTTGTTGACGGAAACGCGTTTCCCATCGGGTCATCCCAGGCGGTGATCAATGCGACCGCATCCGCTACGGGAATTTCCGCCAAGACCGGGCAGGTCACGGTTGTGGTGACGCGGGCGACGGCCGGCGAGGTGCCAACAGGCCCGGGAGGTGCGACACTGGTTGCCCTGTTGGTGTCCGCAATCGCGACGCTCCTGTACGTTTCCTACACGAATTCGTCTGCGTTCCGACGTCACGAGCTTGAGCGCATCGGCAAAGAGCGCGATCCCCTTGACTTCAAGTAACACAGACTTCTCGCAAAGCGCCCGAAAACGGGCGTTTTTGCTTCTTCGGGCTTCTCGTGCTATGTATACAAGGCTATGCCGACAGGAACGGATCAGCCTTCGTCATTTTTTCTCCTGGCTCCCATCACTGCCGTCCGTTCCGTTGGCACCCGTTCAGCCGCACGGCTCGCGAAGCTCGGCATTCGCGTCGTGCGGCATCTCCTTTGGCATATCCCCTCGCGATACGAGGACTATAGCGCCGTCGTTCCCATCAGCGAGATCACTCCCGGCGAGAAGCAGAGCATCCAAGGAGAGGTGGTCGCCATCGCGACCCGGTTCATTTGGCCGCGCCGCATGAGCGTGACCACCGCAACCGTCCGAGACGATTCCGGGGCGGTCCGGGCAACGTGGTTCAATCGTCCATACCTCTCGGATATGCTCACCGAGGGCACGCGGGTGTCGCTCGCCGGCAAGGCGGTGCTCGACAAGCGCGGCCTCTACCTCTCGAACCCCTCGTACGAGCGGACGAATGGCACCGTGGCGGATATGGGGGCGGAACAGCTCTGCCATACGGGCAGACTCGTCCCGGTCTACCCGGAAACGGAAGGGGTGACGTCGAAGTTCCTGCGTTATCTTATCCAGCCCCTCCTCGAGCGCCTTGAGGGCATCCCCGATCCCCTTCCCGCTGCCA
The DNA here is from genome assembly GCA_035583445.1 of Minisyncoccota bacterium. Classification (GTDB taxonomy): domain Bacteria; phylum Patescibacteriota; class Minisyncoccia; order 2-02-FULL-40-12; family GWA2-44-9; genus JAGOPO01. The sequence goes on along the minus strand of DATEYD010000001.1, from coordinate 8,396 downwards.
TGCGCCGCGAGTATGGCCTGCCTGAACTGTCCACGGCGCTCCAGACGGTGCACTATCCTGCGGCGATCGCCGACGTCGATGCCGCGAAGGCGCGCCTTGCATTCGATGACATCCTCCTATTGCAGCTCAAGGCACTCTCCGAGCGGCGATTATTGAACCTTCGACGTGCACCGACGCTCACCTTGGATGTGGCATACATGAAGAAAGCCGTCGCCGTGCTTCCCTTCACCCTGACCCATGACCAGCGCGTGGCGGCGTTCGAGATCCTCAAGGACATGGAGCGGGCGTTCCCGATGAACCGGCTCCTGGAGGGTGATGTTGGCTCTGGGAAGACAGCAGTTGCCCTCCTTGCGGCGTTCCACGTCGCCCATGCGGGCAGGCAGACGGCCCTCTTGGCGCCGACTGAGGTGTTGGCACAACAGCATGCCGCAACGCTGGCGCCCATGGCCAAGGCAACTGGCATACGCTATGCCCTGATGACGGGATCGGGCACGTGGGCAGATGGCAAATCTGTACCCCGCGCACGTCTGTTGCGTGCGATCGCCAACAAGGAAATCCCGATCGTCATCGGCACCCACGCCATCCTCGAGGATCGTGTGACCATGCCTGCATTAGCGCTCGTCGTGGTGGATGAACAGCATCGATTCGGGATCGCGCAGCGGGCGGCATTGGTGCAGCCCGGCCGCCATGCGTCCGCGACAGTCCCCCACCTGCTGTCGATGACCGCCACGCCGATCCCTCGCACGTTGGCACTTACGGTGTTCGGGGACTTGGACATCTCGATCATTCGGGAAAAACCTGCCGGACGCCTGCCGATCGTCACGAAAGTCATGGGGACACGGCAGCGCAAGGATACGGAAGCCTTCATCCGAGAGCACATCCGGGAGGGCCGCCAAGCATTCGTCATCTGTCCCCGGATCGAGGTGCCACCGACTGACGAGAAGGATGCGCCAGCCGGGAAACCGCTGCGCCAGAAGAAGCTCCAGCCGCTTTGGGCAGAGGTCAAAGCTGTCGAAGAGGAACATCGCCGACTTTCCCAGGAGGTATTTCCCGATCTGCGGGTCGTCATGCTGCACGGGCGCATGCCCGCGCGACAGAAGGAGCGAGTCATGCGCGAATTCAAGCAGGGGTGGCACGATATCTTGGTGTCGACATCCGTTATCGAGGTGGGGGTGGACATACCCAATGCGACGGTCATGGTCATCGAAGGGGCAGACCGGTTCGGGCTTGCGCAGTTACACCAGTTTCGAGGCCGCATCGGCCGAGGGTCGGATCAGTCCTACTGTTTCCTCGCCGCATCAGACGATTCGATGGCGAAGCGCCGACTCGAAACGCTCGTAAAGACTGATGACGGATTCGCGCTCGCAGAGGCAGATTTGAAATTCCGCGGTCCCGGTGAATTCTTCGGCGTGCGCCAATCTGGGATGTCCGACATTGCCATGACCGCGCTTGCCGATCCCGAACTCGTCAAGAAAGCGCGCCTTGCTGCGCGCACGATCATGAAGGTCGACCCTACCCTCAAGAAGCATCCCTTGCTGCGCGAACTGGTCGACCAGTTCGGCCGGCTGGTGCACTCAGAGTAGCGGGCGCGACTTCGGGGTGACCCAGAATCCCATGTACTTCCCGAACAGGAGGCGGGTTTGGGCGTCCAATGCGGGAATGGCGCCGAACAGGATGAAGTTCACTGGGAACAAGAGCCACTGCAGAACCATCCAGATGTAGCGGAATGCCCCGTACGCGGGCGGGCGAGGCGGCAGAAGGAGGATGGAGATGGCCGCGGAGGTGATCAACCCGACCATCGCGGCCAGCATGATGTTCTGGGTGATGTGGGGCAGGTTGTATGCGAGGACCGTCTGTCCGAAGTTGCCTCGGCCGATGGTGATCGGGAGCCAGCCGAGGAGGAAGATGATGAGGGCGTTCGTGGAGCTGGAATGCGTCTTCTCCACCATCTGCAACGCATGGCGCAGCTTGGTTCGGAACGGGATCCGCGGATTGCGGGAAAAACCGAACAGGAAGTACGGATTGTTCTCCACGCCGTAATGCCATCGGCGGATCTGCCTGTACTGGTTCGCGACCGTCCCCCAGAAGGTCGGTGCGACGTTCGCATCCATGTAAACCGGGAAATACATCGGGACCGTCCGCCAATCTCCGTCATATCGCAGCAGACACTTCCAGAAAATCTGGGAATCCTCGGAGACCACGTTGGTTTGCCAGAAATCGACGTCCACCAATGCCAGGAGGCCGATCGATTGGCTCGAGAATGTGACCAATTGCTCAGGTCGAGCCTGCTGGATGAGCTGCCAGAACGTGGTCGAGAACGCGAATACGCGCGCGAATGCAGGAGCATGCCAGATGTTGTTGTTGAACACCGGGATCGGCTGGAACGAGGACCGCAGCGGCTGCGGTGTCGTCAGGTAATGCCATGAAAGACAGGCGAAGAAGTCGGGCGGAGTGACCGTATCGACGTCGAACACGCTCACGACCACGTTCCGGTGCGGAATACCGAGCTCGTCGATAAGGCTCAGTGCTTTCCGACCCGCCCAGGTCTCGTTCGACCCCTTCCCGCGGATCTCCCCGGGGATGTCGTCCGGATGTTCGGTCGACAGGAATCGGAAGAACCGGTGCCCAAATTCGTCGCCGATCCGCCTCGCGATGTCTCTTGCCTGCTCCCCTACGCGGCGCTCCGTGGCCAAGACGACGATGAGGCGGTCCAAGGGCCAGGTGGTCTTCAAGAGCGCCTGGAAGCTCTCGCGGACTACCTCATGCGGCTCGGTCGCCATAGGAAGGACGACGAGGTGGTAGAGGTCGCGATGCGTGACGCCCTGCAGCGCCCCGGTCGCCGGAGGGAGCGCGGTCACTTCGGCCATCCAATCCCGCCGCAGATTCGCGCGCATGCGGCGGAACGAGTGGTTCATGTGGACCGAGAGGAAGATGGTCTTGATGAGCCAGTAGGCATCGAAGCCGATGATGAAGATGGATGCCCCTGTCGGGATCCAGTACGACGCGAGTGCGACGACGATGAGCGTTCCCCACGCGAAGACGCCCGGCTGCAGTTCGAGGAGCTTATAGAAACGCCGCCCGGAGCTGGGCGGTACATCAGTGGCGCGTCCGTATGCAAGATACTCGTAGGACAATGCGGGGATTACGATACCACGAAAATGGCCCGTTGCCAACTTATGCCATTCCTACGATGGTACCGAATAAACCGTCGACGACATCGGCCCTCCCCCGTTTTCCGTCGCGATCCAGGCGGGCAATGCGAAGATGCGCCGCACGGATGGCCATGGCATCAACGGATTGCACGCTGCGCAGGTTCTTCGACACCACGAACGGATGGAGACCGGTCGCCTTAGCGATTGCAGCGGCGGGCATATGACGGTCGACGCCCTCCTTAACGAGTACCAGTGTCCTCGTGGCCGAGGCCATAAGGCCGATGATGAGCTGTTCAGGAACCCCTGCGCGGAGTCGACGCCACAGGGCGGCGAGCGCTGCACGCTTATCACGTGTTGCCAGCGCATTCGAGAGCTCCCATTCGTCAAAGACGGACGGTGGCGCGACCAATACGTTGACTGCGTCGTCATCGATTGTGTTCTCGGTATACGCGCAGAGCTTCTCAAGCTCGTTGGCGAGCGCCCAGGTATCCCCGCCGGTCCGCCGAACAGCCTCCGCAGCCGCAGAAGATGTTATGGTCCGTTCGCGCTCCCGGCAGAATGCGGTCACCCAAGAGATGCGTTCGCGCCCCTCTAATGCGTCGAAACGCTGGGTATTCGCAACGTGTTTGATGAGCATCGCGAGGTGCCGTTTGCCATCCGCATTCATACCTCGCGCGTCCTGGGTGAGACATACAGAAATTCCCATGTCGTCATCGGGAAGATATGACTCGATATCCGACACGAGAGCCGCATTATTAATACACACCAGCCGCGGTTCTCCGAAGAGTCCTTGAGCTGCTGCGGCGCTCTGTATGCGCTGAACGGCATCCGCATCGGATCCATCGATCGTTTGCAAAAGTACCGGGCCACGCGCACGAGCGTCAGCAACGAGTGCACGAAGCGCCTGGCGGAGTCGGTAGGTGTCAGTTCCGTAGTAGAGGGTTGTCATAGGTTCGTCCGGATGGTAACCCAGATCTGGCCGGGCGTGAACACGATGGGGTTTCCCTGGGCATTCATGAACCGAAGCGGGGCTTCGGCGCTTGCTTTCACCCAACGTCCTGGGATGCTGCGACCTTCCTGGTAGATGATCGCTGTGCCCTGTCCGACCGTCTTCAGGTCGACGTACTGGTCATAGGTCTGCTCCACGACCGTGGTCATGACGATCACGACTGAGGGCGCTATCTGACGATCGTCAAGTCGATCCATTTCGGGTTCCCCGCCCCGCCACCGACGGTAGGTGCTGCTTTCCTCATCGTAGCGGAACACCACGTCCATGCCGGTGGGGCCAGGCACGATGACCGTGTCAGCGACGCTCCCTAAATTGCGGTTGGCGCGCGCATGTGCCTCATGCGCGTACGGATCGAGCGATGCGGTCGATGGATATCCGAGCGCTCCTGCTTGTTCCCGAACCGCCGCAAGCGTCGTGAACCCGTTGTGGGGGCGCGGAATGACGGACTTTCGGAAATAGACCGTGCCCTCATACTTTAGGGCGTCGACGTTGTCAGTGATCCCTGCATCGAGGTCGGCCAGGACGTCACGCTCCCCTCCCCAATGGGCGTAGATGGCTTGAAATCCCAGCACGAACGGAATAAATGTCGAGCGCGCAGATCGTACTGACCCGATTTCTTTGGGATCCGCGCACTGGAATACGGCCATCATACGCGTGATGCCTCCGGGGGTGACCGGAGCCTCGAAGACGATGTCCGCGACGCGGACACCTGAGAGCGGCCGAGCTTCGGGATCAGCAGCCAGCATGACTGCAACCGGACGCAGGGTCGGATCCGGACACGGGAGGCCGGATATCGGGCTATATGCGGCTACCAGGTCCGGCCGCTGCCCGTTATTCACGACGACGGTCGGGCCGTTGATGAGCCACACGAGCAATCCGAGACCCACAATAACCGCCACGCCGACCGCGACGACAACAGTGAGGTCGAGCGCCTCAGGGCGCCAAGACCGAATCGATCGGATGGATGTGATTAGGTCGCGAAGGTTACGCATCGTTGCGGGGAATATTCTCCATAACCGCCCAATTGTCACCAACTTTCACATCGACGATCACCGGGACGTCCAACGGGTAGACCTGCTCCATGATGTTTCTGATGACCTGCGCAAACTCCTCAGCGCGCGTCGAAGGAACCTCCAGCACTAATTCATCATGCACCTGCAACAGGAGGCGTACCTCGTCGGACCAACCGGCCGCACGGATGTGTCGAGCGACCGCGAGCATCGCCACCTTCACAAGATCAGCGCCCGTGCCTTGGATTGGATGGTTGATGGCCATCCGTTCTGCCGCAGCTGCGAGCTGTGGAATACCGCTCGTGATGTCTGGAAGGGGTCGGCGGCGACCCAGGAGGGTCTGCACGTAGCCCTTCTCAAGCGCCTCCGCTTTTGTGGCTTCTAGATATCGTGCAACTCCGGAAAAGCGGGTGAAATATTCATCGATGAATTTGCGCGCAGCATCACGGCTGACGCCGGCCGCGCGGGCAAAACCCAACGTGCCCATCCCGTAGATGATGCCGAAATTCAGCACCTTCGCCTGGCGTCGCATATCCTTCGTGACCTGTGCGGGAGCGACGCCGAACACCTCGCATGCGGTACGGGTATGGATATCCTCGCCGTCGCGGAATGCCTGGATCATGGTCTCGTCTTTGGCGATATGCGCAACGAGCCTGAGCTCGAGTTGGCTGTAGTCGAGCGAGAGCAGGCGGTATGCGGGAGGGGCGATAAAGGACGCCCGGAAACGCTGCCCGAGCTCGGTTCGGGTAGGGATGTTCTGGAGATTCGGATCGGACGAGGAAAGACGGCCGGTCGAGGTGCCGGTCTGGTTGTAGGTGGTATGAATGCGTCCATCTGCCCCGACCAGCGATGGAAAGGGTTCGATGTACGTAGTCTTGAGCTTGTTCATCTCGCGATATTGGAGCACCAGATCGATGATCGGGTGCTCGTCGCGGAGCTTTTCAAGCTCGGCAGCTGCCGTGGAAGGCGCGCCACCCCCGGTGCGGCGGACCTTGCCCTTTATGGCGAGCTTAGTGAAAAGGACATCGGAAAGCTGGGAGGGAGAATTGATGTTGAACTCCCCTTCTGCCATCTTCCAAATCTTCCGCTCCAACTCCCCCACCTCTTTTGCGGCGATCTCGAGGAGGTCGGCGATATTATATGAATCAACCCGAATGCCGATCTTCTCCATCGCTGCCAGGATCGGAATGAGCGGCATCTCAACGTCATTCGCTAGGCGCTCAAGGTCCATGCTCTTCAGCCGTTCCCTGAGCGTATTCTCAAGAGGAAAGAGCGTGACTGCCTGCGCGGCAGGATCTGCGGGCAGAAGTTGTTCGTTCGCCTCATGGAGCACCCGGTCAAGTGGGTATTCGCGTCGATCCGGATTGACGAGCCACGCGGCGATCATGGTGTCGACGAGCGTGGACTTCAGGGAAAGAGGATCGGGGGTGAACCGAAGCAGTGGTTTCAGGTCGTGGCCGACGATCGTGGGATACCGACCAAGCGCAGCGGCCACGATTTCCGGCGAGGGCTCATTGAGGGAGAAGACCTTTTTGCCGTCGGTAGTCACCAGTAATGCGGTGACCGTTCCATTGGTGAAAACAGCGTGCATTGCCGCACGTTTTCCATCAGGAAGCTGATCGAGTCCCGGGACGTGGATCGTCTTGATTTGCTTCTCAGAACCATTGAGGTCGAGCGTCTGCACGGCTGAGGCCTTCGCAACGGCCCCGAGGATCCCCGGAACCCGCTTAGCAAGGGAATAGAAACCGAGATCCCGGAAAAGGCGTTCGACAGCAGTCGGATCCGCGTGGTTGTTCCAGTCCGCATTCTCAAGGGCGAAGGTGATCGGAACATTCCGCCTGATGGTGGCAAGCTGTTTTGAAGACAACGCGATGTCCCGCTGTTCCTGCAACTTCTGCGCCAGTCGTGGGGTCAGGGGCTTCTTCGGTTTCTCTGCTGTTGCCGCGTCCAATGCCCCCTCGAGCGAGCCGAATGCCTGGACCAAAGCGACCGCGGTCTTCTCGCCTACCCCCGCAACTCCCGGGATATTGTCCGAAGGATCCCCCTTCAGGCCCTTGAGGTCGGGTACCTGGGTCGGGGAGATGCCATACCGGTCGCGGACCGCATCTTCGTCATACGTAATCGTGTCAGTCACGCCTTTCCTGAGCGTGAAGACAACCGTCTTCTTCCCCTGCACCAGCTGAAGCGTGTCTAAATCTCCGGTCATGATGACGGTCTGCACGTCCGGCTCATCGCGCATCTGTTCGCTCAGCGTGCCGATGATGTCATCAGCCTCGAACCCCTCACACTCAAGCACAGGGATGCCAAACGCCTCGAGCACGGACTTCACCGCGGGGATCTGTGCGTACAGCTCATCCGGGGCGCGCTGCCGGTGCGCCTTGTATTGCTCGTATTCCTTATGCCGGAACGTCGGGCCGGCAAGATCGAACGTTGCCACAACGTATTCGGGCTTCAGATCGGCGAGCATCTTCAGGAGGACGGACACGAATCCGTAGACGGCGTTCGTAGGCCTGCCATCTGGCGCGGTCAGCATCGGCAGCGCATGGAATGCACGGTGGATGAGCGCATGGGAATCGATCAATACGAGCTTCTTCATGTGCGTTGGGGGTGTTCGTCCATCGAGAAAGAACGCTTGTCTCCGCCAGCATGCGCCATCCGTATGATGGTGTGATCGGACGGGAGCGCTCCCGGAACGCGGTCAGCCCACTCGACGAGGACGAGGTTCCGGTAATCGGCGAAGATGGTATGGACATCCAATGCGCGAAGATCGTTCCGATTCTGCAGTCGATAGCAGTCCAAATGCCACAATCGGTGCTGCGTGCCGGGGATAGCGTATGATTTCGCAAGGTTGAAGGTTGGGCTCCGCGGGATTTCTCGGATGCCGAGGGCATGGGCGACGCCTTGGACGAAGGCAGTCTTGCCTGCCCCCAGCTCCCCTATCAAGGCGATCACGAGAGCACCGGCGCGACCCTGCATAGCGACCTTCCACTGGGCCGCAAAGCGGGCCGCAATTGCGCGGGTATCCTCAGGGCTCTGCGAAACCAGATGCATACCCGCATCGTATTCTGTTTTCCGCGATTTTTCAATAAAAAAGGACCCCCGAGGTCCGTCCTTTCGGACATCTCTCGGGGGTCGGGGGCTCAGCGCATCAGCTTGTCGCAGGTGGCGCGAGCCCAGGGGCTGCTGTCACAGCTGACGGTGCCTCGGGTCGCGGGCGCCGGGGCG